>JACDBQ010000709.1 GCA_013694845.1 Acidobacteriota bacterium | reverse complement strand
GAAGGCGTCGGCGGCTACGAGTGGGCGCCCGACAGCCGGACGATCGCATACCTGGCGCGCGACCCCCTGCCGAAGGAACAGGACGAGGCGCGGCGCCGAAAAGACGACGAGCGGAGCTTCGAGGGAGATCACCGGATGCAGCACATCTGGTCGATCGACGTCGAATCGAAGAAGGCGACGCAGCTCACGACCGGAACCGAATATACCGTCCGCGGCATCACCTGGGCGCCTGACAGCACGCGCCTCGCGTTCGGGGCCGGGCCGACGCCGTTGCTTCGCGACGAACGGCAGGACATCCACATCGTCACGCTGGCCACGAAAGCTGTCGACACGATCGCTGCGACTCCCGCGCCCGAGAGCGGCCCGCGGTGGTCGCCGGACGGAAGAACGATCGCCTACACGACGATGCCCACCGGTGACGCCCCCACGACTCGCGACGGGCTGGTGACGCGTCCGCTCTTCAACTCACGGTTGATGCTCTACGACCTCGCCACGCGGAAGGCCCGTGACGCGTCCGATCCCAGGTTCGACAACTCCCCCGGGACGCTCGTCTGGACGCCCGACGGCAAGAGGCTGCTGTTCAGCATCGGCGATCGCGTCTACCGATCGGTTGCGGCCTACAGCCCTGCCACCAGGCAGTACAGCAAGCTCACCAAAGAACAGATGATCGCGTTCGGCAGCGGTTCGCTCAGCCGGGACGGCTCGAAGGTGGCATTCACGATGGACTCGCCGACTGCCCCCGCGGAGGTCTTCGTCGCTGGAGCCGATTTCGGCGCACCGCGCAAGTTGACGAACATCAACGCAGAGGCGACTGACTTTTCTCTGGGAGAAACCGAGGTATTGACGTGGCGGACCGCCGACGGTTGGGAGAGCGAGGGGGTCCTCGTCAAACCGGTGGGCTACGAGCGAGGTAAGCGGTATCCACTGCTGGTGGACGTCCACGGCGGCCCGACCGGCGCGCACCATAACGGCTTCAAAGTCGGCGTGCACAACGGCGGCCAGCTCTGGGCGGGACGGGGATGGGCGGTGCTGTACCCGAATCCCCGCGGCAGCACGAACTACGGCGAGAAGTTCATGCGGGGCAACATTCCCGACTGGGGCGGCGGCGACTACCGGGACATCATGGCAGGCGTCGACGAGCTCATCAAGCGCGGTATCGCCGATCCGGAGAACCTCGCGCTCATGGGTTGGAGCTATGGCGGTTACATGACGTCATGGGTCGTCACACAGACCACGCGCTTCAAGGCCGCGCGGATGGGCGCCGGGCTGTCGAACCTTCAGAGCATGTACGGTACGACGGACATTCCTGACTACATCGGCACCTTCTTCAACAGCTATCCCGACGAGAAGACATTGACGCTGTACAGAGAGCGGTCGGCGCTCACCTACGTGGACAAGGTCACGACGCCGCTGCTGATCATGCACGGTCAGAACGACGAACGCGTGCCGATCGGCCAGCCGATGGAGTTCTACCGCGCGTTGAAGGATCGCGGGAAGACCGTGGAGCTCGTGTGGTACCCGCGCGAAGGGCACAGCAACAGTGAGTACTACCACCAGCGGGATCAGATCCGTCGCGAGCTGGAGTGGATGACGAAGCACGTCCTCGGTGATCGTGCCATGACGACGTCGTCGCGGTGACGAGCTCCGAAAGAAGGGCTGCTCGTAGGTGGCGCGATCCTGAATCGTGTCGTAGTCGAAGATGACGACATCGGCCCAGAGTCCCTCGCGAATGAGCCCGCGATCGTTCAAACGCATGCGGGTCGCTGGCACGACGTCATCTTGCGAATGGCATCAGCCAGCGTCAGCACCTCGCGCTCGCGAACGTAACGCGATCACGCGAGGAAAGTTTCCGTAAGCGCGCGGATGCGGCAAGCCGATGGCATCGGCCTTACCGGAGGCGAGGGCGCTTCCCGCGTCGCTGCCGATACTCGTCCACGGAAACTTGAGCGCCGTCTCGATGTCTGGCGCTGGCTGACCGATTCGGTCGATCCCTGCAGCGGTTCGAGACCGTCCCGAAGGCCCTGGCTGACCTCGAAGATCGACGAGGAAGTTGAAAATTGTCCCCTGACGATGAAGGTTGCCGGCGATGACGTCATGGCTGCGATACTCCGCGGGCCGCCGCCGCCGTGATCCTCAGCGATTGTTCCGGCAGGCGCTTCCGACAAGCGGCGTCAATGGATGATCTCGTCGCTGCCTTCCGGCAGCTCCAAGTGAGGAATGTCGAGGGCTCGGACCGCCTTGAGCGCCAGATCGAGCGCGTCCCCGCATCTACGACGATCGGCCGGGCGCAACTGATTCCGGACGTGCCGGAGCGCGCGCAGAACTCGGGCCCGATCAAGGCGCTGCCCTTCACAATGTTCGCAAAAACTCATCGCTCGCTCCACGGGTGTCGCCTGACCTGCTGGCTTTCGCTGGGGCCCAGGGGCGGCTGGTAGTGGGGACACGTCCAGACGACACCCTGGGCATTTTATCCCGGCAGCGGACCGCCTCGAGTCCTGGACCGCGGAGATCTGACCGGACGATCGGCAACCGCTTGCCGACCTGACGTCGAGGATGCCAACTGTCGACGGTATGGGCGCCGAACGTGGTCCATATTGGTGACCAGGCGGCGCACAGCCTGACGCTGTTCTCATCGATGAGGGAGTGCGGCAGTCGTTTATCAGGCCGAGGAGGCGACCCATCTGGTCGGCGCGACCAGTCCCCCATTGGCAGGACGCCCAGCGACAGTCACCGCATGCGGCGATGCTGGATGCCTTCCATCCCGCGTAAGGAACGCTGGGGCTCTACCACGTCAGACGAGACGACGAATGGCGATCGACACTGATTGCCCCGCGCTCTGGCAACGGGTTACGCTGACACCCAGCGCACCGGTGTTTCGCCAAACTCGGTCCGCACTTGGCAGCCGCGAGGAAGATCGACGCGAGGGCCGGTCTCACGTACGGTCTCTCGGACGAGCGTGAGGCGGACACCGGACTAGGTAGGAGGATGCTTGGAGACGTCGCCCGGGTCAGACTACGTACACGGATATACCGCACGCGAGGCTGAACGTCTCGGCGAACAGGCCACGACGCTCGCCGACCGTCTGCACTCGGATACGGCGTATCCGTCGGGGAGTCTGGTCCTCGAAGCGGGCTGCGGAATCGGCGCCCAGACCGTGACGCTCGCGCGGCGCAGTCCCGGTGCGACTATCGTGGCCGTGGATGTTTCGCGCGCCTCCTTGTCTGTGGCGCGAGAGCGAATCGGATTCGGCCACCTCGACAACGTCGTCTTTGGGCAGGTGGACGTCTATGCGTTGCCGTTCGCGCCGGCGAGTGTCGACCACGTGTTCGTCTGCTTCGTGCTGGAGCACCTGTCCCGACCGATGGAGGCGTTGAGCAGCCTTCGGACCGTCCTGAGGCATGGCGGTACGATCACGGTCATCGAAGGCGATCACGGCTCCGCATACTTCCACCCCGACAGCCCGGACGCTCGGCGAACGGTTCAGTGTCTGGTCGACCTTCAGGCGCGCGCCGGTGGGAACTCGCTGATAGGGCGGTCGCTCTACCCACTGCTGGTGGAGGCCGGTTTCGGACAGGTCGAGGTCTCGCCGCGAATCGTCTACGTGGATGCCAGTCGTCCCGGGCTGGTCGAGGGATTCACGAAGAACACCTTCACGGCGATGGTCGAAGGCGTGCGCGAGCGCGCCCTCGCGGAGGGTCTTATCGATGAGACGACCTGGGACAAGGGCATCGAGGATCTCTACCGAACGGCGGAGGACGGCGGGACATTCTGCTACACCTTTTTCAAAGCCGTGGCAACAAAATAGGCCGTTCAACGAAGTCTTCCACCGGCTCTTCGGCCGTCCACCTGCCGCGCTCCGGCGCGCCACGGTTGCCGGAGCCTCGCCGGGGCTGAACGGCGAAGTCATCATCCTTCTCCGCTATCGGCCTCCGTACGACTGGCTCTCGGTGACGTCGTTCCTTCAAGCGCGTGCCATTGCCGGCGTCGAGGTGGTCTCGAGCGATCGATACGCTCGCACGATCGAGATCGACGGAGTGCACGGAGTGGTGACCGTTGAACCGAGCTCCGGCAACGCGCTTCGGATCGCGATCCGTTTTCCGCGGCTGTCTGCGCTTCCGACGATCATTGCGCGGCTGCGCCGAGTGTTCGATCTCGCCGCCGACCCCCAGGCCATCGGCGCGCACCTCGCCGAGGATCCGCGACTCGTCGCTCTCGTTCGAGCACGACCGGGCCTGCGCGTTCCTGGTGCCTGGGATGGATTCGAGCTTGCGGTTCGAGCGGTGCTCGGTCAGCAGATCACCGTGACCGCCGCCGCCGGCCTTGCAGGACAACTGGTGGCGCGTTACGGGCAGCGTTTGCTCGAACCCGTTCTCGAGACCGAAGGGCTCACCCATGTCTTTCCTGGTCCCGAGCGCCTGGCGCCGGCCGACCTCTCGACGCTGGGGCTGCCGCGGACGCGCGCCGCGACGCTGCTGTCGCTGGCGGCGGCCGTCGTGGCAGATCCGCAGGTGCTCGGCGCCGGGCGAGAGC
>JACDBQ010000693.1 GCA_013694845.1 Acidobacteriota bacterium | reverse complement strand
CGCGCCGAAATATTCCGCGACCCGCCTCGCGAACATCAAATCGGCGTCGAAGAGCCTCATCTCCACCCTCGTCGGCATCGCGATCGAGAGAAAGCTGATCGCCGGCGTCCGCGAGCCGATCGTCCGGTGGTTCCCCGAGCTGCGCCAGGATCCCGATAGGCGCAAGCAGGCGATCACCATCGAAGATCTCCTCACCATGCGGTCGGGACTGAGCTCGACGAGCGGCGATCAGTATGGACGGTGGGTCCGCAGCCGGAACTGGGTGCGATACGCGCTGGATCGTCCGCTGGTCAGCGATCCGGGCACGACGATGGAGTACAGCACCGGAACGTCGCACATCCTGTCGGCGATCCTGACCAGGGTTGCACGGAAGAGCACGCACGAATTTGCGAGCGACGTCCTCGCGAAGCCGCTTGGCATCTCGCTGGCCGGCTGGCCGCGGGATCCCCAGGGCATCTACTTCGGTGGCAACGAGATGCTCATGACGCCCAGGCAGATGCTCGCCTTCGGCGAGCTCTATCTGAATGGTGGCCGTGCCCGGGGCCGGCAGGTCGTGCCGGCCGAGTGGGTCGACACGTCCTGCGTGCCGCGGACACGCTCGCGGTGGGATGGGGATCGGGAATACGGTTACGGCTGGTGGTCGCAGGATTTCGCCGGGCATCGCGCATGCTTCGCCTGGGGCTTCGGGGGCCAGTACATCTTCGTCTTCCGCGACCTGGACGTCGTCATCGTCATCACATCGGCGGCGAGCATGAGCGAGGACCGGCGGGGCTACCGGCGGCAGCTGTTCGATCTGCTCGAGATGCACGTGTTGCCGGGAACACCGGATATTCCCTGAAGGAGAGAAATTCTGGCCGCGCGTGCGGCACTGGCGATCGATCCCGAAGGTGCGCTCGCCCGGCAGCTGGCGGCCCGCCTGCCGCGGTAGATCGAGGCCGGCATGTCCACCGGAACGGTCGGGTGGGTAGTCAGGCGGTCTCCCCACCTGCTGGATGGCATCGATAAACGCCTGAGCTCGGCCTGCAGATACCCCGGCGACGACGAGTGAGGTGGGTGGCCATCGATGGCAGCCCTGGAGCTGATCGAGCCGCACGTCGTGGCCGTCCGGCAGTCACTCCCCGAACTGACGTAGATGATGATCGGTATGCTTGTAGGCGAGGACGCCGTAGGCGCGGCCGGAGAGCCGGCCAAACATCGGATGCGCCGGCCAGTCGCCCCGCCCCCGTTGAGCGGTGAAGCTAGACATCGCTGCGACCAGGCGCGCCACCACCGACGGCCAGTCCTGCGCCACGCGAGCGGTCAACTCGGGAGCGGTGGGGACGTTTTTCGGGATCGGCAGGAGATAGACGAACGCCTGCTTCACCGGGGTGAACTGCAGCGGCGTGCGCCTCCCGGCCACGCGCAGCTCACCCACGTACAGTCCGAACGCATCGGTGATGTGCACGACCATCTGCGGGCAGGTCATGCGCCCCCACTGTCCACGGCTGTCGGGCTTCAGGCGCTCGATCCGCTCGACCATGTCCTCGTGCGTGCGACGATCCCAGAGAGTCTTCACGCGCCGGCCGGTTACTCTGCGAGTTGCGAGCAGTTCGGTTGTGCTCGCGGGCGGCGCGATGTTCTCGTCGAGGTCCTGTCGAAGCACTCACGGCGAATTTCACAGCTCATTGTCTGTACCTCTCTGAGACATCATGCCTCGAAAGTCTGATACCGTAACGGCCATCCAGACCAGAGTTCAGGAGGATCTGTTGACACTACGGGCATTTCTGCGCGCAGCGTGCGCGGCCGTTGCCGGCTTCGCACTCATGGCGGGCACCGGCGGCACACGGCTTTCGGCGGCAGACTATTCGAAGTACCACACCTACGATGAGCTGAGCGCGGCGTTGCGTGACTTGTCGAAGACGCACGCGCAGCTGGCAAAGCTCGTCGAGGTGGCGAAGACACGCGAAGGACGGACGATCTGGGCCATCGAGATCGCCACTCCATCAGGCACGCCGGTCGCCGAACGACCGGCCCTGATGATCGCCGCGAACTTCGAAGGGGACCAGCTGATCGGCAGTGAGCTCGCGCTGTATGTGGCGGAGCAGCTGTTGACCGGCTACGCGACGAACCCGGCGATCAAACAGCGACTGGACTCACACGTCTTCTACATCGTCCCGCGGGTGAACGCCGATGGCGCCGAAGCCATGTTCGGCGCAGTCAAATCGGCGCGCAAGATGAACAGCGCGAAGAACGACGCCGACAACGACGGCCGGCTCGACGAAGACGGTCCCGAGGACCTCAACAAAGACGGGTTCATCTCGGTGATGCGCGTAAAGGATCCGAAGGGGCCCTACATGATCCATCCCGACGATCCGCGGCTGCTTCGACGCGCGGACGCGGCGAAGGGGGAAGCGGGCGCGTTCTCGGTCTACTGGGAAGGCATCGATAACGACGGCGACGGTTTCCTGAACGAGGACGGTCCCGGCGGAGTCGACCTGAATCGCAATTTTCAGCACCAGTACCCGTACTACACGCCGGACGCGGGTCCGCACATGGCGAGCGAACCTGAAGCGCGCGGCCTGCTCGAGTACGTGCTGGCGCGCCGCAACATAGCGGCGATCCTCACCTTCGGCGAAAGCGACAATCTGATTTCACCACCGGCGCGCACCGGCGCGCATGCCCCGGCCTCCGTCGTCGACCTGATCGGCTTCGCGAATGCGAGTCTCGAGGGCGCACGCCAGAACGGACGATTTCAAGCGCCGCAGCAGTTCGGGCGGGGATTCGGCGGCGGGTTTGGCGGTGGTGATGGCGGCGCGGCACCGCCAGGTGGCGGGAGAGCGGGTCAGCGACCCACGCCGCCTGCGACGACGGTGGCACCGGCCGATGTCGAGTATTTCCGCACGATCAGCGATCGGTATCGTCAGCTCACCGGTCTGCGCACGGCACCGGCGACGCGGATCCCTGGCGGCGCCTTCTTCGAGTACGGCTACTACCAGCTCGGCGTGCCGTCCTTCTCGACTCCTGGATGGGGGATCGCCTCGCAGATGGCGGGCGGTCCAGTGCCAACCGGTGAGGCGGCCCGGGGCGCGGCGCCGGGTGGTTCAACCGGGGCCGGTACGGCGACCACCGGAACTGCAACGGTGATCAGCGGACCCGGTGGCCGTCAAGGCGGGCCCGGCGGTGGACGTGCCGGCGGACCCGGAGGGGCGGCGCCGCCAGCCGCCGACGGAGCCGAAACGGGCACGGGCGTTTTCGACCTGCGCCTGGTCCGATGGATGGATGGCGAGAAGGTCGACGGCTTCATCAATTGGACGCCGTTCAAGCATCCGACACTCGGCGACGTGGAGATCGGCGGCTTCCGGCCGTATGCGCTGAGTAATCCCGACGCTTCGAAGATCGCCGATCTCGGCAAGTCACACACCGAGTTCGCGACCTATCTCTCCGGGCTGTTTCCCAAGGTTTCTATCGCGAGCACGTCGGTGACGAGTCTTGGCGGCGGTCTTTACCGGGTCAAGGCCGAAGTCGAAAACGGCGGTTTTCTGCCGACATCCACCGCGCAGGGTGTCCGGGCCCGCTCGGTGAAGCCCACGATGGTGCAACTCGGCGTCGATCCGAACGACATCGTGTCCGGCGCCCAGAAGACGAGCTTCTTCCCGACGCTGGCAGGCTCCGGGCGTCGCCAGGCCTACGAGTGGATCATCAAGGGCAAGCCCGAGTCGGCGGTGACCTTGAAAGCCGTCGCCCAGAAGGGCGGCTCGGCGACTTCGACGCTTACGCTCAAGTGAGCGGCCTTGCAATGCTGAATGCTGAATGCGAATGCTGAAGTAAGGACGCAATGCTCAAGGAATCATTCATGCTCAATAGATATTCACGGGCCGCCCGGCTCGGGCTCGCCGCGGCGCTGACGGTTCTTCCCGCGTCGATGGGGGCGCAGCAGCCGCGTAACGCGGCGATGGTGCCCGCGTCGGGCTCGGATCCGCAGTTCAAAGTGCGCCTCGATTTCAACCGGTGGCACGACGTCGCCGAATTGAAGTCCGACTTCGAAAAGCTCGCCAAGGCGTTTCCGAAGCTCCTGAAACTCTCGTCGCTCGGCAAGAGCCATGGCGGTCGCGACATCATCCTGATGACCATCAACAACCCCGACACCGGAACAGAGATGGGCAAGCCAGCGATGTATATCGAGGCGAACGTCCATGGGAACGAAATCCAGGGATCGGAAGTCTCGCTCTACACGATCTGGTACCTGATGGAGAACTACGGCCGGATCGATCAGATCACCAGGCTCGTGAACGAGCGCGTGTTCTACGTTGTGCCGACCGTGAATCCCGATGGCCGCGATCATTTCCTGAAGGGCACGGGTTCGGGCTCCCGCACGGGCCATGTGCCCGTCGACGACGACAACGATGGCGCCGCGGACGAGGATGGCGACGACGACCTCAACGGCAACGGCGTGATCGAGCAGATCCGCAAGTACGTGCCGGGCCAGGGAACCCTCCGCAGGAACGCGCAGGATCCCCGCATCCTCGAACCGGTTCCCGCCGGACAGACGGGCGACTACGTGATCCTTGGCAGTGAAGGTACGACAACGACGGCGACGGCCGCGTGAACGAGGATCCCGTGGGGGGCTGTGACGGCAACCGCAACTGGGCCTCGAACTGGCAGCCTGAATACATTCAGGGCGGTGCGATGGATTACCCGTTCCAGCTGCCGGAGGCCAAGGCGATCAACGACTTCCTGATGTCGCACCCGAATATCGCCGGCGTGCAGTCGTACCACAACAACGGCGGGATGATTCTGCGCGGGCCCGGCGCCGAGTGGCAGGGGGAGTACCCGCGCGCCGACGTCAACGTGTACGACGAGCTCGGACGTCAAGGTGAACGGATGCTGCCGTACTACCGCTACCTGGTCATCTGGAGCGGGCTGTACACGGTCCACGGCGGGTTCATCGACTGGACGAACGACGGCCTCGGCATCCTGTCCTTCTCGAACGAACTGTGGAATGGCGGCCAGTACTTCAACAGTCCCGAGCTGCAGACGCAGCAGCGTGATCCGAACAGCCCGATCTCCGGCCAGCGCTCGCAGTATTACTTCGACGACTACCTCGAGTTCGGCGATCAGTATGTCGAGTGGAAGGAGTTCGATCATCCGCAATTCGGGAAGGTCGAGATGGGGGGATGGAAGAAGACGCAGGGACGGGTGCCTCCGCGTTTCATGAACGAGGAGCTCTGCCACCGGAACATGGCGTTCTCGCTGTATCAGACCGACGAGATGCCGCAGATGAAGAGCGGGGAGACGAAGGTCGAGGCGATCGGCGGCGGCGTCTATCGAGTCCGGGTCGACTTCACCAATTCGAAACTGACGCCGACGATCCTCGCCAAGGCCGCCGAGAACAACGTCGTCCGTCCCGACCTGCTGACCGTGGACGGGAAGGGGATCGAGGTGCTGTCGGCGGGTTGGGTGCAGAACAAGTTCCGTCCGGGCGCGACCGACCTGATCGATCAGAAGCAGCTCGACCGGATCCTGCTTCGCACCGGCCACCCCGGTCGGTCCACGCGCACCATCGAGTACCTCGTGCGCGGAACCGGCGATCTCACAGTCACTTACGACAGTCTGAAGGGCGGCAAAGCGGTCGCCAAGGTGGCAGTGAAATAAGCCGTGGGGTCTGGGGTCAGATCTCGATTTTTCGAAGAAGTGGCTATGGAAC
>JACDBQ010000665.1 GCA_013694845.1 Acidobacteriota bacterium | reverse complement strand
CCAGGAGAACGAGCGTGGTCCACGTGACGAGAAGGAGCGGCAACAGGAACTCGCCGTCGAGCCCGACGGGCGCCAGCGCTTCTTGAATGCCGCCCGACAACCGCGCCCAATCGCCGTCGAAGCCGATCAGTCCCTGGTTTCCGCCCGTCAGATCACGGGCGTTGATCGCCGTGTAGCGGACGATCTCAGCGAACGCCAGCGTGACGATTGCGAAGTAGTCAGCCCGGAGTCGTAGTGACGAAAGTCCGATCAGGAGCCCGGCCGCCATCGCAACGAGTACGGCCACCGGCAGCGCGGCCCAGAAGGACCACCCGAGCTCGACGACGGCGATGCCCATCGTGTAAGCGCCGATCGCCATGAAGCCTGCTTGCCCGAAGTTGACCACACCGGTGAACCCGACATTCAACTGCAGTCCACAGGCAAAGATGCCATAGGTTCCAGCAAGGACCCCGACAGAGACCCAGAAGCTCAATTGCGTGAAAATGTCAAGCGCAAGCGCGAATGTGATCATATCTTCGCCGCCCTGCCGAAGAGGCCATTTGGACGTACGATGAGGACCATGATCAGAATCACGAACCCGATCGCGATCTTCCAGCGTGAGTCGATCACGAGGGTCGACCACTCCTGCGTGAGTCCGAGGAACATGCCGCCCACGAGCGCGCCGTATGCGTTTCCGATTCCACCGAGGATGACCGCGGCGAAGAGTGTCAGCAGAAGTAGGAAGCCGAGGTTCGGGTTGAACGAGCCCGCAGCAGCCGCGTAGAGGACCCCGGCCAAGCCGGCGAGGCCTGCACCGAACACCCACGTGAGCGCCACGATGCGTGACGTGTCCACTCCTGTCGTCTCGGCTAGCGAGAAGTTGTCAGAGAGCGCCCGCATCTGGCGGCCGACCGAGGTAACGCGAAGCAGGACGGCGACCAGTGTGAGCACGGCTACGCCGACTACAACTACGATGAGCTCGGTTGTTCCGATCCGTAGACCGAGGAACTCGACCGAGGCCAGGACGTCCACGTCGAGGCTCCGCTGAGCCGTCCCGGCGACGAACTGTATGCCGCTACGGATGAATAATGCCAAGCCGATCGCGGTCAGCAGCAGCTGCAGCAGACCGGCGCGCTTTCTGCGCATCGGACGCCACAACAGTCGTTCGATCGCGAGCCCAAGGCCTGCGGTCGCTAAGACGCCTGCGGCCATCGCCACGAGGCTCGGTAAGCCCAGGCCCGCGCTGAAGAGCAGGGCCATGTAGGCCCCGAACGTCAGCATGTCGCCGTGCGCGAAGTTGACCAGCTTCAGGATGCCGTAGACCAAGGTGAGGCCTACGGCGCCAAGAGCGAAGTACGACCCCGCGACAAGGCCGTTCAAGGTCCGCTGAGCGACGTCAGAGAGGCCGTAGACCGCGACGAGGCCGGCGAAGAGCGAGGCCGTGATCCCGAGCAGCGCATACCCGGGCCTGTCACGCACGCCGACGCGAGCCCGTCGGAGCAGCCGCCGCCACGCAGGCTCGTCTCCGAGCCGATCCGCGCCCCCCGGATGCGGCCCGCTCAGCTCCTCGGGCCCCATAGCGTTGTCTTCGAGCCGGCTCACTGCGTCCGCCCACTCACCACTCGCCTGAGACTTCCCGCCATCGCTGACCGCACTCGCCTCACCGGCTTTCGTCGGCGTTGGCCTCGATCTCGCCAGCGACCTCGAGCGTGCCGCCCTCGTCGTAGCTCCAGACCTGGAAAGTCGCAACGGTCGGGTCGCCGCGCTCGTCGAAGTTCACGGGGCCGGACACACCCTCGTAGTCGATGTCTTGGCCATCCGCCAGCGCGCGCAGCGCATCGGCGAGCTCGAGGTAGCTGAACTTCCGGCCGGGTGGAGCGCTCACCTCGCGCAGCTTCTCCTTGATCTGCGCCCCCTCGTTCGATCCGGCGGCGACCGCGGCGAGCAGACACAGGACCACCGCGTCGAAGCTCTGGGCATCGTAGGTGTGCCGCGCCGGCCCGCCCGCGCTTCGGTATAGCTCGTCGAAGGCCTCTACGGCTTCGCCTGCCGCGGGCGTCCACGGACGGTGTCCACGGGAGCCGGCGATCGCTGGCGCGGGAATGCCGTCCGGAGCCTTCTCGCCCTCGGCGCCCGGCGCGATGCCGTTGTTCGAGAACATCCGATCCGGGTGAAACTGGCCGGTGCGGACGAGCGCTGCCCCGAACCTCGCGTATGTCTCCGGGAAGTCGATGATGACGTACGCGTCAGGGTCGTCGCTCACCATCTGGCCGGCCTCCGAGTTGAAGCTCGCCTGGCTGGGGTCGTAGAGCACCGGCCCCGTGATACCGCCGCCGCGCTCTACCCAGGCGGTCTTGAACTGCTCGATGAAGCCCTCGCCGTAGGCGTCGTCGCGCGCTGCGAGGGCAACCGTCGTCTCGGCCGGCGCCCCGGCTTCACGCTCGACCAGGTTTGCAAGAGCGACCGCTCCCAACGCGTCCGACGCCGAGGTGCGCCAGACGAAGTCGTCGTCATCCAGCGCCGACAGCGCCGGAGCGCTCGAGGATGGGGCGATCAGCGGTACACGCTGAGGCACAGCGACCGAGTTGCCGAGCGCAATAGTCTCGGCCGACGTATAGGCACCATCGAGGCACGTGGCGCCGCCTGCGAGCACCTTGCGCGCCGCCTGAATGGCCGCCTGAGGCTCAGTCTGCGTATCCGCGTGCTCCACAGTGAAGTTCACGTCCAGGCCTGCGTTGTCGAGTGCCTTCTGCCCCACATCGGTGGCGAGATCAGCGGCCTTGCGACCGGGAGGGCCGAACGAGGCGAGTCCGCCCGTCAATGGGACGAGGCTGCCAACTTTGAGGTCGAAGGCCGCCTCGCCGCCGGCCCCGCCGCCCTCCTCGGAGCCTCCACACCCGGCAAGCCCTGCGGCAACGGCCGCCGCTAGTGCACCAGCAATAATCCAGTGGGTGGCTTTGCCACGCATCATTGGTCTCCCTCTCCCCGAACTGTACGCCGTCTGTGTAAGTGCCCTGGTCTCATCCGTCTACTACGTGTATTTCGTTGCAGCGCATCACTGACGTCTCTCGCGGGCTACGGAATCCCATCCGCTAGGGCAGACGCTCAGCCGCAGGATCGTCGTCTCAGATCGCGCCAACATGCGCTTCGCGGTCACTGATGAACATGCAGGCTGGAAAGTGCGAGATCATGAACTGCGGCCTGGCCTGCTGCGCAACGATCTGTGGAGTTACCCCGCACGCCCAGAACACCGGCACGTCTCCGGGCTCCATCGAGATGCTCTCGCCGAAGTCCGGTTCCTCCAACTTCGAGATGCCCATCTGCTCGGCTGCGCCGACGTGCACCGGGGCGCCATGAGCGTGCCGGTAGCGAGCCGTCACCTCGATCGCAGTCGGGACGAGGGGCGCCGGGATGGCCCTCATCGAGACAACCGTACGACCCGCGAACCGACCAGCGGGCTCGCACTCCATCGTGGTCTCATACATCGGGCATATCCGGTCTTGTTCGAGGTGCCGCAGCGGCACGCCGGACGCAAGCAGCGCTGACTCGAATGAAAGGCTGCAGCCGATCAAGAAGGCGACGAGATCGTCCCGCCATCTGTCATCGACGCGGGCGGGCGTGGACACCAGGCGACCGTCCTCGAAGACGCGATAGCGCGGCAGCGCGAAGCGAATATCCGCGCCCGGGGCGATGCGCTTCGACACCGAATCGCCAACGTCCAAGACCTCGAGAATGGGGCACGGTTTTGGATTGCGCATACAGAAGAGAAGGAAGTCGTAGGCGTCATTCTTGGGCAGTACCACCAGGTTCGCCTGCTCGTAGCCCAATGCCAGGCCACACGTATCCCCGTCCCAGCCATCGTTCGCGAACATTGAACGAAGTTGACCCGGCGTCAGGCCGGCCAGCGACGCGCGCGAGGCGGTTTCGGTGTCCGTCATGACGACCTGCTTTCGCTGTGAGCATCGACGATGAGACGACGATCACCAATTCGTCGCCACCTCCCGCACCTGATGCGCTCGTCGGCCTTGTCTCGGCGGCGACGAGTTTCCAGCTCGGCCCTACCTCCGATAGCGCAGGGGTGCGTCAGTAAGCGCTTGACTGGCACACCTTGCGCACGAGCCGCAGGCGCACGAAGCTCGGGCGCGACTTCTGCCCAAGCGGCCGCCGAGGCCATCGTGCCTGTCGTTCGGCTCATCGCGGGAGTCATGGACAACTCCGGAAGTCGCCCGTCCCTGAGCCGGGCTGGTTGGCCGCCGGACATCAGCGGCTCACGCACGATCCTTGGCGTTTCATTGCGAAGATCTTATCATAAACATCGTATCGTCATATGTATCGGCGGCGAGGCTCTGTCGAGACCCGCCGGCGCGCGCCCTGTCTGGCCTGCGCGAATCGCGTTCGCCGGTCGCCGCAGTCGCCGCGCGCGCTGCGTCACGGGCGCCGGGCCGGGTCCGAGGCCAACGCTCAGTCTGAGCTGCGCGCTGGAAGCGGCTGCTCCCGCCGCCCACCGCTGGACTGGTGTCCAGCGCCTGAGCCGCGATGTCGCTCGCTGGCTCGGTCTGCGCGAGGACGTCACTATCCTTGAAGGTCAGACGCCGAGTTGCTCGTGCGCACCGTCGGTGAGCTCCTGATCTCGCCGCCCGGCGTCGTCCCTCCG
>JACDBQ010000648.1 GCA_013694845.1 Acidobacteriota bacterium | reverse complement strand
GTCATGCTCCAGGCCGTAGCCGACGGTACCGATTCGAGCTCGACGACAGCGGCCCTGGGCTACGCCACCGCGCTGGTCGGCGCCTATGCCCGGGAGCTCGTGGAGGGGCCGGCCTTCGGGGGGGCTTCGGCGGGCCAGGGACAGGGAGGGATCGACGCGCGTATCCGCGTCTGGTTCAACCCGCAGCTCGAGAGCCGCCACTTCATGATCCCGGGTGTGCTCGCGCTCGTGCTGCTGCTCATCACCGCCAACCTGGCCGCCATGGCGATCGTTCGCGAGAAGGAGATCGGCACGCTGGAGCAGCTCAACGTCACTCCGCTGCGGCGGTGGGAGCTGATCGCGGGGAAACTTCTGCCTTATGGCCTGATTGGTGTGCTGGACATTCTGCTGGTCACCGCGGTTGCGGTGTTCTGGTTCGAGGTGCCGCTGCGGGGCAGCTTCTGGCTGCTCCTGGCGCTCAGCCTGCTTTATGTCCTGTGCACGCTCGGCCTGGGGCTGCTGGTCTCCACCATTTCCAACACGCAGCAGCAGGCGATGATGACGGCGACGTTCTTCTTCCTGATGCCGATGATCTACCTGTCCGGGTTCATGACTCCAATCGAGAACATGCCGGACACGATTCAGTGGGTCACGTACCTTATTCCCCTGCGCTACTACCTCGTAATCGTGCGTGGGATCTTTCTCAAGGGTGTCGGACTGGACGTCCTGTGGCCGCAGGTGGCCGCGCTTGCTGCCTGGGGGACGGTGGTGATTTCGCTGGCGGTAATGCGAAGCAGCAAGCGACTCAATTAGCGGCGTCTGCCTGGGCGCGCGGCTCACGCGCCAAAACACGAAGACATCAAGGCCACACAGGACACGATGAATTCGACCTCAGGCTCCTTTGTGTTCCTCGCGATCATTGTGCTCACGGTGCCCGTCGCCGTGGCCCGCGCGTCACTATCCTACCGAATAACAAACTCCAGCCCGAGCGCCTTGGCGCGGGCGTTGATGTCAGCCACGTCTTTTGAGAGCAGCGCCTGAACGTCGCGCTCCAGGGGGGCGATTTCCTTCTCCAATTCCGCCAGCACCTGTTTCATGCCTTCGGTCGGCGCGGCGTCGCCGTCGATCGACCACATCTGAAGGGGTGAGAGCCGCGAGTACAGCCGCGCTCCGCCCCGTTCGGCCAGGATGTCGTACGTGACCTCCGCCTTCGGATTGTGCAGCTGTGCTTCGAGTTGATCGATCTTCTCGATGACCGCGTTGCCTGCCGCGAGCAGCGTGGCGACCGGCGCCTCCGACTTACGCGCGTCAAGGGTTTTCGCCCGGGCGGTCAGCTGTTCTTTCACCGAGCGCATGCCGTCCACGAGTCCGGCGACTTTCGAGATCGTGTCGCGGACGCGGAGCGAGAATCCCAGCTGCGCATCAAGCTCAGGCTGGTTCGCCGCTTCACGTGGATCGCCCTTGACGACGAGCGGTGCCGTCAGCGTCTTGCCGGCCGCGGTCAGCCGTACCGTGTAGGCGCCCGGCACGGCCCGCGGGCCGTTGATCGGATCACCGGTGTCGATCCTGGCGTCCCTGATCTTCCGGGCGCCTTCCCAGGTGAGGTCCCACACGGCGCGGTGCACGCCTGCATCGACCGGCAGCGCGGCCTTCTTCAGATCCTCTGCGTCGGCTTCATCGCCGCTCTTGTCGGAGACCCGCGGCACGCTGCTGAGCGCCTTCACCACGCGATTGGACGAGTCCAGGATGTCGATCTTCACTTCCCCCTTCTGCTTGTCCTTGAGCAGGTAATAGATGGACGCGCCCAACGGCGGGTTCGGAAAGCTTCCATAGTCGGAAGCCCAGTTGCCGTCGCCGGTCCTCCATCGGAAGGCGTCCGGCACGGCGAAAAGATGAACGTCCGCAGCGAGCACCGCAGCCGTCGTGTCGCGCACGGGCTGCAGATCGTCGAGCACGTAGATCGACCGGCCGTGCGTCCCGACGACCAGATCATCGCCCTTGACCGCGAGATCGTGCACCGCGACCGTGGGGAGGTTCAACTTCAAGGGTCGCCAGCCGATGCCCCCGTCGGTCGAGAACATCACGCCGCGCTCGGTACCCACGTAGAGCTGGCCGCGCCTGGCGGGATCCTCGCGGACGACGTGCAGGTACTCGTTCGCTGGCAACCGGGAATGAAGCGGCTTCCACGACTGTCCGTAGTCGGTGGTGACGTAGAGATATGGACGGGTATCGTCCAGGCGGTGATTGTCGATCACCACGTAAGCGGTCGCCGCGTCGAACGGCGACGGTTCGATAACGCCGACGGTGCCGAGACGCGGGGCGCCCGCCATCCCGCCGGTCACGTCGGTCCACGTCCTGCCGGCGTCGCGTGTCACGTGGACGCGGCCGTCATCGCTGCCGGCCCAGATCAGTCCCTTCTCCCTGGGAGATTCCGCAATCGTGAAGACCGTGCCCCACGTCTCCACGCCGGTATTGTCCCCGGTGATCGGGCCGCCGGACCACTTCTGACGGGACTTGTCGTTACGGGTCAGATCGGGGCTGATGGCCTCCCAACTCTGTCCGCCATTCGAGGTGCGGAAGATCACCTGTGCCCCGTGATAGATCACCTTGGCGTCGTGCGGCGACACGTGGATGGGGGCGGTCCACTGAAAGCGGTATTTCATCGACTCGCCGCCCCACCCCGAAGGGTTGTCAGGCCATGCGCTCACGTTACGGGATTCCCCGGAACGCCGGTCATGACGGGTGACGATTCCCAGGTACTCGCCGGCATAGACGATGTTCGGGTCGCTCCAGTCGGAGACGACGTAGCCGGCTTCGCCGCCGCCGACGCCCCACCAGTCGGCGAGACCGATGCGGCCGCGCGGATTGAGACTCGGCCCCTGCGCGGTGCCCCAGTCCTGGATGGATCCACCGATTCGGTACGGGACACTCGTGTCGACCGACAGATGGTAGAACTGGCTGATCGGGAGCGCCGGAGCGAACCAGGTCTCCCCGGCGGTCAGCGTGATGTCCACTCCGCCGTCATTCGCCGCGATCATCCGTTTGGGATTCCTGGGATCGATCCACAGATCGTGGTGGTCCCCATGGTGAAACCCCTTCATGTACTGGAGGGTCTTGCCGCCATCGATCGTCCGCAGCATGGGGACCTGCGGAAACCAGATTTCTTCCTGGTTGGTGGGATGCACGGTCAAGGTCGTGTAATACCAGGCGCGTTGCCGGATGGCGCGGTTTCCGCTGGCGAGCTCCCAGCTCTCCCCGCCGTCATCGGACTTGAAGAGGCCACCCTTCTCGGCCTCGATCAGCGCGTAGACCCGGTTGCCGTTCGACGGCGCAATCGCCACACCGACCTTGCCCCAGGTGCCATCAGGAAGGCCGCTTTCCTTCAACTGCTTCCACGTGTCGCCGCCGTCCCGGGAGGCGTATAGGCCGCTGCCGGGACCGCCGCTCGTAAGATCCCATGGCGTGCGCCGTGCCTGCCAGAACCCGGCGAACAGGATGGCGGGATTCGACGGGTCCATGGCGATGTCAGAGGCTCCGGTGTCTGCGTCCTTTTTCAGCACCTGCTCCCAGGTCTTGCCGCCGTCCTGCGTTCGGTAGACACCCCGCTCCGGGTTGGGCCCGAAGGCTCTACCGAGGACCGCGGCGAAGGCAACATTGGGGTTGGAGGGGTGAACCACCATCGTGCCGATCTGGCCCTCCTGCTTCCAGACGTGCGTCCACGTCTTGCCGGCATCGACAGTCTTGTAGATCCCGTTCCCTGCCGCCACGTTGCCCCGGATGTTCGCCTCTCCCGACCCCACGTACACGATGTTTGGATTGGAAGGGGCGATCGCCAGCGAGCCGATCGAGGAGACGGGCTGGTCGTCGAAGACGGATTTCCACGTCACGCCGCCGTCGGTCGATTTCCAGACGCCGCCGGAGGCGGTGGCGGCCCAGTAAGTGGTTGGATCGCCGGGAATCCCAGCCGCCCGCGACACCCGTCCGCCGCCCGCCGGTCCGATCAGCCGGTATTTCAGCGATTTGAATTCTTTCGGTGTGCCGTCATCGTCCGCGAGTTTTGCGTCCTGGGCGCCGAGGCAGATCGTCAGCGCAGAGGCAGCAAGCAACGTGGCGAGGAGCCTTGAAAGGTTCGTCATGTGCAGTTGATTGTAGAAAGAAATTGTCGGCGTGGGGGAAAGCGCGTTTTAGTACGGCACCCGGACCCCGGGTGCATCGGCAGGAAAGTCCTTGGTATTACGAGTGATCAGCAGCGCCGACTCTGCGTGCGCCGTCGCCCAGATGATGGCGTCGGGCAACCGGAGGCGGCGGCCGCGCCGCAGGTCGACGGCCTCCCTCGCGATCTTGCGGGTCAGATCGACAACCCGAAAGTCGCGCATGAACATTTCAAGTACGTCGGCCTCGGCTTCGTCGGCGGCCCCGACCAACACGTCCATCCAGGTGACGATGCTCACGAGCCGCTGCGCGTAGCGACCGATCTCCTGCTTCGAGGCCTCGACTCCGTTGAGATAGTCGACAAGGATGTTCGTATCGAATAGTGCCCTCACCGGGATTTCGGCCACTCGCGCCGACGCTGTTCCTGGTACTGGAGCCCGCTTCCGCGCCGCCCGCGCCAGAGCCCGAAGGCCTGGTTGGCGGTCGAAGGACCTTCGTGCCGCACGTACGCAGCGACGGCCCGCCGGATCGCCTCCGCGCGCGAGATGCTTTCGCGCTTGCAGATCGCCTCGAGGGCATCGACCTGGTCCTGTGGCACCTCGATGATCGTTCTCATTTCGTCATCATATCACGTCATCATATGCAGGTAGCGAAAGGGTCGCGACCCGGCCCGTCGTGCTTCCGGCGCCCTTGCGGCCTGAAAAGTGACGGGCTGACGGTCGGCGCCGTCACAAGTCCCCCCTTGCAGCGTTATACCCTTGGCGATCATATGGAAGCAGCCGCCTCCGAGGCGAGGGATCTGTTCAGTCAGCACGGTCAGGCGGTCTACCGCTTCGCACTGGTGCTCGTCGGTCATCGACAGGATGCCGAGGACGTGTTGCAGGAGACGTTCATGAAGCTCCTGCAACATCTGCAAACAGGGGGCAACGCCGACAACCTGCGCGGGTGGCTGTTCACTGTGGCCGCCCACGCGGCGCGCGACCGGCAACGGCGTCGGCTGAGATGGCTGCCATGGACCGCAAGCGCCGAGCCTTCCGTCGATCCGCCGGTGCTTCCCGACGAGGATGGCCGATACCGGGCGCTGCGGGACTCTCTCCGCGGGCTTTCTGAAAGGGACCGGTTGCTGCTCGCGCTTCGGGCGCAGGGGCTCAGCTACCGCGAGATCGCGATCGCCGCAGGCATCAAAGATTCATCCGTCGGCCAGATCCTGGCCCGCGCGACTGGACGGTGGAGCCGGGCGACATCCGAACTGAGAAAAGGGGATCGTTATGAACCATCTTACGAGCACGCAGATTCAAGCCGTCGCTGACGCCGCTGACGTCACCGATAACGTGGCGCCGCAGGCCGACCGCGACCACGCTGCGTCGTGCGCCGCGTGCGCAGCGCGGGTCGCGGAACGCAAGCAGCAGGGGGCGGCGTTTGCCGGACTGATGAACGGCGTGGACCTGCCGGCCGCGACGGCGCGTCGCGTGGACGGGGCTCTCGCCGGAGCCCGTTCAGCCGGAGGTGCGACCCGGTTGCGGCGTGCGGTGCCGGGCCCTCGATGGCATCGAGCGGCCTGGGGCACGGCCGGCATGATTGCCGCGACGTTGCTGGCGATCGTCTTCGTCGCGCCTCTGATCAAGCAGGACCGCGGCACGGTCTCCGCCGCCGAGATTCTTGCGCGGTCGGCGAACCGCCTGGCGGCGCTCGCTACGGGGGTCGAACTGCTGGAGTACGAACTGGTGCTCGACGGCGTGCCGAAGGACATGATGCCCGACCATGCGAACGGCACCTACCAGGTGCGCCAGGCGATCGACCACACGGTCCCGGGCCGGTTCCGGTTTTCAACCTATGGCCCCGGCGGTCAGCCGGTCTCGTCGATCGCACAGGATCCGGCTTCGGGGCGGCGGGTGATGTTGGTGAACCTGGAAGGGCAGGCCTACCGATTCAATGTCAGCGTGCCGTCCACCGTAGGAGCGTCGCTGCCCGAGATGGAGCGGCTTCACATGGAAGCCTCGATCGCGATGATGCAGGCGAGCGGCAATCAACTGCTCGAGGTCGTGGAATCCCCAGACGGTCGACGGTATCGCATCGAGGTACCGGCGGTGAGTGCGACCGCGACCAATCCGGTCTGGGACCTCACGGAAGCGCGCGTCCTGATCGATGCCAAGGACTACCGGGTCACCGAACTGGCGGTGAAAGGCACGTTCCTCAAGCAGGCCTACAGCGTGTCGTACCGGCTGATCAACCGGGTCGTGGCTGCGAGCGTGCCGCCCGATACGTTCGAGGTGCCGCGGCTGCCGGGGGAAATCGTGATCAGCGGCGGCGGGTCGGCGCTTCCGGCGCGCGACGCGATGATTCTCGCCCTACGCGAGCTGGCGAGGCTGAAACAGGCGCACGAATGACATGCCAGCGAGAGCCGAGGCAGGGAATGTGAAGGGGCCCCGGACGGTGCATTCCGATCCGTCCAACCCGTGCCGCAAGAACAACTTCCGGCAATCGGGGCCAGGCCCCTTAAGGGGCCTGGCCCCGTCCCGAGCGAAGTCATGACGGGCCCAGCGATCCGGATCGACGGCCTCACCAAATACTACGGGGCCGTCGTCGGTATCGAGGACCTTTCGCTGGAGGTCGAGCGCGGGGAGGTCTTCGGCTTCCTCGGCGCCAACGGTGCCGGCAAGACGACGACGATCCGGATTCTGCTCGACCTGCTGCGTCCGTCACGGGGTGGCGCGGCCGTGCTCGGCTCCGATTGCCAGCGCGAAAGCCTGCAGGCGAGGCGTCACATCGGATACCTGCCGGGCGAGCTTCCGGTGTATCCGGATCTCTCCGCGGGCGGTTACCTGAAGTATCTGTCGCAGCTCGATGGCCGTCCTGTGCCGTCCCCGTACCTCGCGCAGTTGCTGCGCCGGTTCGACGTCAGCGAGCTCGACCTGCGCCGGCGGTTGCGCGACCAGTCGCACGGCATGAAGCAGAAGATCGGGATCGTCCAGGCGCTCATGGCGCGCCCTCCGGTCGCCATCCTGGATGAGCCCACTGCCGGCCTGGACCCGTTCATGGTGCACGCTTTCCGTTCGGTGATCGACGACATTCGCCACCACGGGGAAACCACCGTATTCCTTTCCTCGCACGTGCTCACCGAGGTCGAAGCCACGTGTGACCGCGTCGGGATCATCCGCGGTGGACGCATCGTCAACGTCAGCGCACTCGACGAGCTCAAAGCGCGCGGGTCCCGCCGGATCGTGATCCAGTTTTCTGCGGCCGTCGCCCCTCCCGCGCCGACCCAGGGGGTCCACGTCCACAACGTCGCCCCGACACAATGGGAGCTGGACGTCGACGGTCCTCTCGAGTCCCTCATGCGCGTCCTCGCGACGCTGCCCGTCGGGGACATGTCCGTCGAGCCATTCAGCCTGGAGCGGCACGTTCTCGGTTTGTACAGGGCGCCGGAGCCGGGAGGCCCGACGTGAGACTGAGAACCCTACTGCTGCGGTCGGCTGCCCAATCGAAATACGTGCTCCTCGGCGGGATCGTTGTGCTGTCGCTCTTCCAGTTTCTCCTCATCGCCCAGGCCGCTGAGATCGAGCGGTCCAATGCATTCGGACGGATGGCGGAGTTCGTTCCGGCGTTCCTTCAGAGGGGGCTTGGCCAGCAGGCGCTGCTGCTCGCGACCTTCAAGGGCACCGTGTCTTTCGGTTACTTCCACCCCGTCATCGTCTGCCTGCTGTCGCTGATTGCGATCTACATCGCGACCGAACCGGCGCACGAAGTGGAAAGCGGGCTGGTCGACCTGGTGTTGGCGCGGTCGGTCCCGAGGCACCGCCTGATCACCCGCTCGCTGCTGCTCGCAATGGGTAGTGTCGCAGCAATCACCGGCTTCATGCTGTGCGGCACGTTCATCGGGTTGCGCTGGCTGGCGCCGGAGATCGAGTCCGTGACTTTCCGGTTGATTGGCAGGCTGGCCGTCAACCTCGTCGCTGTGGCGTGGTGCTGCGGGGCGATCGGCGTTTTCCTGGCCGCGTTGTCACGGCGATGGACAACGGCATTCACGACCGGCGCGCTCATCGTCATCGTCGGTTATCTCATCGACTTTCTGGCGCTCGGCTGGCCCCCCGCGCGAGCGCTCTCCTGGTTCTTCCCGTTCCAGTACTTTCCAGCGCTCTTGATACTCGGAGGTACTGCCGCGCCGTGGCGCGACCTTGTCGTGCTCAGCTCGGCGACCGCCGGGTTCGCGGTGTTGGCGTATTGGCGGTTCGAAAAGAGAGATCTGTAGGTTCGAAAGGCTGGCGTGACTGTCCAGGGCACGCGGATGATCGTTCGAGTGAGCGTCCTCGCTTATCGGCTCGCGCGCCTGACTTCTGGCTGCGGGTCTTTCGCCCGGTCGTCTGATCCCTGGAGCGTGTAGTTTCGCGCCAGTTCTTCGAACGCGCAAACCTGGGCTCGTTGCCACTCGTCAGTCTGCTGCAGCTCCCGCGCAAGAATGGCGGCGACTGCCGGTGCCATCCGTCGGGCAGCTTGAGCGTTCAGAAAAAGAGTGCGGCACCTGCGGGCCAGCACGTCCTCGACGGTCCGGGCCATCTCGTATCGCACCGCCCACGCCACCTCTGCGCCAATGACGGGCGATTCGTCGTCCAGCGGGGCGGCGAGGTTCAATGCGGTGCGCGATAGTTCGGTGATTGACTGTGCGTCGGCCCCATAAAGCGCGAGCTCCCCGTACCGCTGAGACCCCGTATCGAATCCATGAATGTGCAGGTCCGCGGTTCGGCAGGCGCGTGCCGGCAGCCCGGCAACCGCCGCAGCCCGGTCGATCGTCTGCATGGCCATGTGGCGGTATGTGGTCCACTTGCCGCCGGTGGTTGTGACCAGCCCCGACGGGTCGACGTCGATCGTGTGGTCGCGGGAGAGGGCAGCGGTGACGCGGCTCTCGCCGCGGCTGACGAGTGGACGCACGCCGGCGAACACGCTGCAGACGTCGTTACGGGTCGGAGCGATCTTCAGGTATCTGGCGGCCGTCCGCAGAAGGAAGTCGACTTCATCCTTCATCGGGCGCGGCTCGAGCGTTGGTGCAGGGATCGGTGTGTCGGTCGTTCCGACCAGCGTGTGTCCCCGCCACGGGATAGCGAACATCACGCGTCCATCGCCGACTCTCGGCACCATCAGCGCACTCTCACCCGGCACGAACCGCCGGTCGAGGACGATGTGCGTACCCTGGCTGGGCGCGATCATCAGGTCCGCGATGGAGGTCGTGAGCTGGCGGATGCCGTCCACGAACGCCCCGGTGGCATTGATCACGACTCGGGCGTGCAGCCGAAGCTCATCCCCCGACTCCTCGTCGGTCGCCACGATCCCCTCGACCCTTCCACCGGTCGTGAGCACGCTGTGGACCCGGGCGTAATTCAGCAGGACGGCGCCGCCGTCGGCAGCGGTGCGCACCAGGTTGATGAGCAGCCTGGCGTCATCGAACTGACCGTCGAAGTACAGCACACCGCCACGCAAACCGTCGGGATTCAACGTCGGCAGGCGCTCGAGCGTGGACCGGGTCGACAGCAGGGAAGAGCGGCCGAAGCCGGAGCGGCCGGCCAGTAGATCGTAGGCCGTCAACCCGGCGCCGTAGAAGGCTCGTTCCCACGGTGCATAGGCCGGGATCACGAGCGGCAGATTCTTCACCAGGTGCGGCGCATTCCGCCGGAGAATGGCCCGTTCCTTCAACGCTTCGCGCACCAGCGAGATATTTCCCTGCTGCAGGTAGCGGACGCCGCCGTGTACGAGCTTCGTGCTGCGGCTCGAGGTCCCCTTGCCGAAGTCGCTCTGTTCGAGCAGCGCCACCGAGTAGCCGCGAGTGGCAGCATCGACCGCAATACCCGCGCCCGTTGCGCCGCCGCCGATGATCACGATGTCCCAGGGGCCCTGGTGGCGCGCGAGGCGCGCCAGCATCTCCGGACGGGTCATGCGCGGTCGGCGCCGGCCCATCCACGCGACCGCGTCACCGCTTCACGCCACCGGTCACGAAGGGTCGCCGCGTCGGATGGTGGCATCGCGGGCTCGAATCGTCGCTCCACCCGCCATTGCTGCGCAATTTCCTGGGGAGACGTCCAGAACCCGACCGCGAGGCCGGCAAGGTACGCCGCGCCGAGCGCCGTGGTTTCGGTGACGGCCGGGCGCACGACCGGCACGCCGAGCAGGTCCGCCTGGAACTGCATCAGCACGTCGTTGGTCGCC
>JACDBQ010000632.1 GCA_013694845.1 Acidobacteriota bacterium | reverse complement strand
CTGCGACGCCGTCGCCGGGCAGCAGCAGCGTGCCGGGCGCCGCGGCCGTCGGCGCCATCTCGCGCGCCCAGAACGCGAAGTAAGAAGTACGTGGTCCCGCCATTTCACTGGTGGCGCACGGTCTTCTACCTGATACCGGCCGTCGCCGTCTACACGATCGTCCTCGGGACGATCTCTCTCCTGTCGACGCTGATCGATCGCACCGGGAATTGTGCCCACCGCTGCGCGCGGACCTGGGCCCGCCTGATCCTCGCGACGACCGGCGTGCGCGTCCGCGTCACCGGGCTCGAGCACCTGCAGCCGGGCCGCAGCTACGTCTTCGCGGCGAACCACCAGAGCATCTACGACATCCCGATCGTGTTCGCGGCGATTCCGGCACAGCTGCGGATCGTCGCCAAGGACTCGCTCGGGCGGATTCCCTTCATGGGATGGCACCTGCATCGCGCCGGTCACCTGCTCGTGAACCGTCGCAACCCGGGAGCCGACATTGTCGAGAAGATGCGGCGCCTGGTCGGGGAGTCGAGTTCCCTGATCGTCTTTCCCGAGGGCACACGCAGCGTCGACGGCATGGTCGGACGTTTCAAGAAGGGCTCGTTTGCGGTGGCGATCGGCGCCGGGTTGCCCGTCGTGCCGGTGAGTCTCGCGAGCAGCCGGCACATCATGAAGAAAGGCCGGCTGATGGTCTGCCCGGGAGAGGTCCGGCTGACCGTTCACGAACCGATTCCGACCGACGGAGTCGCGCGCGCCCGGGTACAGGCCTTTGCCGGACGCGTACGCGAGATCGTCGTGGTTGACGCAAGGTGAGATAATCCGCGGTTGATGCACGTGACGGCCATCATCGCGGCTGGGGGCGCCGGCCGCCGAATCGGCGCCGCCAGACCCAAGCAGTTGCTGGAGATCGCCGGCCGCACGATCCTGCAGCGAAGCGTCGAGGCTTTCGCCCGCCACTCGAGGATCACGGACGTCATCGTTGCGCTTCCTGCGGAGCTGGTCGCGAACCCTCCCGACTGGGTTGACCGATGGGCGAAGGTGCGGATCGTCGCGGGTGGCGCCACCAGGCAGGCTTCGGTAGCGGCCGCCTTCGATATCCTGGCCCCGCTCGCCGAGGTCATCCTCGTGCACGATGCTGCTCGCCCCTTCGTATCCGAACAGCTGATCACGCGTTGCATCGAGGCGGCTGGCGCGCACGGTGGCGCGATCGCGGCGGTGCCGGTCCGCGATACGGTCAAGCAGGTGATCATGGCGGGTGACGAGCGCACGATCGCCGGCACGATTCCGCGTGAATCCATCTACCTGGCACAGACCCCGCAGGCCTTTCGCCGGGATGTGCTGACGAAGGCGGTCGCCTTTGGCAGATCCGGCGCCGACGGGACCGATGAAGCGGCCCTGGCCGAACTCGCCGGCTACCGGGTCCACATCGTCGAAGGAGACATCGAGAACGTGAAGATCACGACGCCGGAGGACCTGGAGCGAGCCCGTCGACGGGAAGCGCAGTCCGCACCTGGGCGCGTCGGCACCGGCTACGACCTGCACCGACTCGTCGAAGGGCGCGCACTCGTCATCGGTGGCGTGACGATTCCGTTCGAGAAGGGCGCGTTCGGGCATTCGGATGCGGACGTCGCCTGTCACGCGGCCACCGACGCGGTGCTCGGCGCCGCTGCCCTGGGGGACATCGGCGGCCACTTCCCCGATACCGACCCGCGTTGGAAGGGGGCGTCCAGCCTCGACCTGCTGCGCCAGTCGGTCTCGCTGGTTGTCGACGCCGGTTTCGGAATCGAGAACCTGGACGTCGTGATCGTGCTCGAACGTCCAAAGATCGCACCGCACGTGCCCGGCATTCGCGCGAACCTGGCCGCTGCCCTGGGCATCTCACCCGAGCGCGTGAGCGTCAAAGGCAAGACCAACGAAGGCGTCGATGCCGTCGGCCGCGGCGAGGCCATCGCCGCACACGCGGTCGCGTTGTTGACGCAGTTTGTTCTTTGTTCTGAGTCCTGAATTTCCTTATGCGTTTGCGTTTTGCACCCAGTCCGACCGGCCAGCTGCACGTGGGAAACGCGCGCACGGCGCTTTTCAACTGGCTCCTGGCCCACGGCAAGGACGGCACGTTCATCCTGCGCATCGAAGATACCGATGCCGAGCGCTCGACCCGCCAGTCGGAGACGACGATCCTCGAAGACCTCCGGTGGCTGGGCCTCGACTGGGACGAGGGGCCCGACGTCGAGGGACCTCATGGTCCGTATCGGCAGTCCGAGCGCCTGCATCTGTATGCGTCGTATGCCAACGAGCTGATCGCCGGCGATCACGCGTATTACTGTTTCTGCTCCCCGCAGCAGCTCGACGCCGAACGGCGTGCCCTGCTCGCTGCCGGAAAGCCGCCGCGGTACGGCGGCACCTGCCGCAACCTGTCCAGGGACGAGACGGCCCGGCGGATGGAGGCTGGAGAGCGGCCGGTGATCCGGTTCCGTGTCCCTGAAGGCGTGGACGTCGCGTTCGACGACCTGGTCCGCGGCGACGTAACCTTCAGCAGCGAGGTCATCGGCGATCCGGTGATCGTCCGGTCCGACGGCCGTCCTGCCTACAATTTCGCCGTCGTCGTGGACGACGCTCTGATGGAGATCACGCACGTGATCCGCGGAGAGGACCACATTTCGAACACGCCACGGCAGCTGCTGATGTACCAGGCGCTTGGTTTCACGCCGCCGAGTTTTGCCCATTTGTCGCTCGTGATGGGACCGGACCATACGCCGCTTTCCAAGCGGCACGGGGCGACGTCGGTCGCCGAGTTCCGGGACCGCGGCTACCTGCCGGAAGCGCTGGTCAACTATCTCGCGCTGATCGGGTGGTCACCCGGCGGTGACGAGGAGCTGCTGCCGGTCGACGAGCTGGCACGGCGGTTCAACGTCGAAGACGTCAGCCACAGTGCGGGCGTTTTCGATCCTGAGAAGCTCGCGTGGATGAACCGTCACTACATGAAGGCGGCCGCGCCGGGGCGGCTCGCCGCCGAGACCGCGCGCTATTTCCTGCGGCACGGTTTCATTCAGCAACGCACGCCCGAGGGAATGGACTACCTCGCATCGCTGCTGACGATGGCTGTCGGATCGGTTGACCGGCTTGAAGAAATTCCAGACCGGGTGCGGTTCGTGTTCGACTACGACGCTTCGGCGGCGCTCGCCCGCCCGGAGATCGACGGGGTGCTGCACGAGCCGGGCGCGTGTGAGGTGGTCGCCGCACTGGCGGACGAGATCAACGGGCCGCTGCTGGACCGCGAATCCTTCCGCGCCATGGCCAACCGGGTGAAGGAGCGGACGGGGCAGAAGGGGAAAGGACTCTTTCACCCGATCCGCGCGGCGCTGACCGGCGAGAGTGGCGGGCCCGAGCTGGATCTGGCCGTTCCGGCGATCGATCGCGGCGCCGGCTTGCCGGCTTCGGCGCGTGTGGCGCGGATCACGAGCTGCAGCGAACGCGCGGTGACCTTCGCGAAGGCCGTCCACGGCGAATGATCATCTATGGCATCAACGCCGTCACCGAAGCGCTCCGCGCCGGGCGGGTGCGGCGCGTGTCGATCGGTCCGCGTGGCGACAAACGGACGGACGAAGCCGTGGCGCTCGCCGGGGCGGCCGGGATCGCGATCGAGCGCGTGGACGCGCAGGTGCTCGAGCGGCTCGCGCGCGGGGGCGTGCACCAGGGGATCGTCGCCGACCTCGCCCCGATCCGCGACTACAGCGTGCAGGAGCTGGTCGCAGGCGCCGCACCGGACCCACCGTTGCTCGTGGTGCTCGATGGTGTAGAAGACCCGCACAACGTCGGGGCGATCACGCGCACGGTTGATGCGGCAGGCGGTCATGGCGTCATCCGACAGGCACGTCATGCCGCGGCTCTGGGCGGCGCGGCGGTCAAGGCATCGTCGGGCGCGATCGCTGTCGTGCGTTTCGCGACGGTGGTCAACATTGCACGGGCGCTCGACGAATTGAAGGAGGCCGGCGTGTGGACGATCGGGTTCGCTGGCGAGGCCGCCGACCGGTACGACGTCGTGGATTTTACGCTGCCGTCCGCCATCGTGGTGGGGAGTGAGGGTGACGGGCTGCGTCGACTGACTCGAGACCGATGCGATCGTCTCGTGCGGATCCCGATGGGCGGGTCGGTGGAGAGTTTGAATGTCTCGGTCGCGGCCGGGGTGGCCCTGTTTGAGGCGGCGCGTCAACGTCGGGTCAAAGTCACGTAGAATAGAGGGCTCCAGTGAAGTAAATGGTTCTGGCTGAGCTGTGGGACGTGGTGCGGATCCGCCGGCGTGCAGAATTACTCCCCTGCACTTGCCAGCGTGGCACGCCCTGTGCTACAAATGCTCTTTTGTCTGGGCTGGCGTAGCTCAGTCCGGTAGAGCAGCTGATTTGTAATCAGCCGGTCGGGGGTTCGAATCCCTTCGCCAGCTCCACAACATCGAGCACGGACAGGGGTTTTCGGGCCGAGTCCGCAGGACGTTCGCGTAACGGCAATCCTGACATTTCACAGCACGAAGGCTTCCGGTCCGGTTGCGCGCGTGCGCGCTTGGGCGCGAGGGGCTGGCGGCGCGGACCATCGCACCGGTCGGTTGCCTCCGACGGCCTCACTGCAGGCGGTGAGTTGACGGCGTTGAAGCAGGTATCGGCGAGGTAGCGAAGCGGTCAAACGCAGCAGACTGTAAATCTGTCGCCCATGCGGCTTCGAAGGTTCGAATCCTTCCCTCGCCACCAGCGGTGATATGGCAATGCTGAAGGCTGAATGCTGAGTGCTGAAGTAAGGACGCAATCCAAAATTGCCCCAGTACTTCAGCATTCAATCTTCAGCATTCAGCATTGTGTGAGTGGGACTAGGCGGGAGTAACTCAGTGGTAGAGTCACAGCCTTCCAAGCTGTTGGTCGCGGGTTCGATCCCCGTCTCCCGCTCCAGTTACGTGCGACGTTCGATGTGCGACGTTCGACGTTCGATGTGCGATGTGCGATGTGCGACGTGCGACGTGCGACGTGCGGATCCGACGTCGACGTGGCCGGGTGCGACAAGCGGGCAGTTTGGCATCGGCAGGAGAGTCCGGCAGGCACGTCGCACGTCGCACGTCGAAACATCGCACGTGATTGGCCGATGTAGCTCAGTTGGCAGAGCGCGTCCTTGGTAAGGACGAGGTCACCAGTTCAATCCTGGTCATCGGCTCCAACTTCGCTCGCGGCGGCTGCGGGCACGACATCATCAGTGGTAGGGAAGAGCAGCACAGGTAGAGGACGCATACGACATGGCAAAAGAGAAATTCGACCGATCCAAACCGCACGTCAACGTGGGCACCATCGGCCACATCGACCACGGAAAGACCACTCTGACCGCTGCGCTGACCAAGGTGGCCGCAGACAAGGGCTGGGCGAAGTTCGTCCCGTACGACGAGGTTGCGAAGGCGTCGGAATCCCAGGGTCGCCGCGACGCGACCAAGATTCTGACGATCGCCACCAGCCACGTGGAGTACGCGACCACGAATCGTCACTATGCCCACGTGGACTGCCCCGGCCACGCGGACTACATCAAGAACATGATCACCGGCGCCGCCCAGATGGACGGTGCCATTCTCGTGGTCTCGGCGGTTGACGGCCCGATGCCGCAGACGCGGGAGCACGTGCTGCTCGCCAAACAGGTCAACGTCCCGTACATGGTGGTCGCCCTGAACAAGGTCGACGCGATTGACGATCCTGAACTGCTCGACCTGGTCGAACTCGAAGTGCGCGAGCTGCTCACCTCGTACGGCTTCCCGGGCAACGACATTCCGGTCGTCCGGCTGTCGGCGCTGAAGGCCATCCAGGGT
>JACDBQ010000592.1 GCA_013694845.1 Acidobacteriota bacterium | reverse complement strand
GTCATGGACGTGCCGACGATCGTGGCCGAGGCCCAACGGGCCGCTGGTCAGAACGCCGATCCCAGGCTGGCCAGGATCATCGAGCAATCCATGATCGCGGGCCTGACCGGCGCGGAGATCGGCTTGAAGGCCGCCGCGGATGCCATGGCGCACGAGGCCGCCGGGCAGACACGCCGGGCGCAAGCGGCCGGGCGTGTCCAGATGGACGTGGACGGCCGAAAGCTCGAAGTGGCCGTCCGCAGGAACGGCAAGCTGCTCGGGCGGGCGAATGCCACACTGAATATGGATCGCACGATGCAGGCGGGTGCTGGCGTTCGCCCAGCGTGAGCGCGGCGAGATCCCCTTCGGCATCGACAAGCGCGGCAAGCTCTATACCCCGAAGCCGGCGGACCTCGAGCCGCTCAAGGCTCTCGACGTCGAGCGGCTGACCCCACGAGCGGCCGGAGGCTCACCGCGCCGCACCGGCGAGTGGATCGTCGTGGCCAAGCGTGATGCGGGCGGCAGCATCTTCGGGATCGCGCGGCCGATCGGCGACTCGTTGCGGGAGATCCGGCGCGCATCGGTCCGCAACCTGGGACTCGGCCTCGGTGTGATCGTGCTCGCCGATGTGCAGTCGCGTGAGATCGACGCCGTGCTGGCTCACGTCGAGGAGCACGTCCGCGCGTTCAGAGGCGACGTCGAACCGCTGGACGACGCCACGATGATGGCGTTACGGGTCATCTGACCTGCATCCGGTCGATCACTTGCGAGACGCCGTCGGTTTCCCGCGCGAGCGCCAGCGCCCGCTGCCGTTCCGCGTCGGACGCCACCGTCCCCGTGACAGTCACGACGCCGCCGCTGGTGTCGACGTCGAGGTTCAGCGCCTTGACCCGATCGTCGAGCGCCATCTTCGCCTTGATCTTGGTGGTCAGTCGTCCGTCTTCGATGGCTCGCTTCGCGGTGTCAGCGGCTGCGGCACTCCGCTCGCCGATCTGTGCGCCGACCTGGCGTGCTTTCTCGCTGCCCGTTGTTCCCCCCGCCTCAGGTTGGTCCGCCCGCATCCGCCGGATGTCTTTGACGTCGTAGCCGAGGAAATAGGCTCCGACGAACAGAACAACGACGGCGAGCAGGATGAGTCTGAATAGGCCTCTGAGCATGGTCTTGTCTCCTTCGCCGGCGGTCCCCCGCACTGCGCACTGCAGGCGACAGCAGCAAGCGTGCCAGCTGATGTACGCTGAACGTAATGCAGGACGCCATCAGGGTCGCGGGGCTGTGCAAGACATTCGCACGGCGCGGCACGGGCAAAGTTACCGCAGTTGACGGGCTGAGTTTCTCGGTCGGGGTTGGGCAGATATTCGGACTGCTGGGACCCAATGGCGCCGGCAAGACCACGACGCTGCGGATCCTCACCACCCTCATCCGCGCGACGTCCGGCGTGGCTGAGGTGGCTGGGATCGATGTCGCCCGCGATCCGCTCGGCGTGCGGCGGCGCATCGTCGTCGTGGTGCAGGAAAGCGCGGCCGAAATCTTCCTGACGGTCCGGGACAACCTTCTGACCTTCGGCCGGTTCCACGGCCTTGAAGGCGCGGACCTGCGGCAACGGGTCGACCGCGCGCTCGAGCAGTTCGGTCTCGTCGCCGATGCCTCGCGCAAGGCCATGGACCTGAGCGGCGGCTTCCGTCGGCGCATACAGGTTGCCAAAGCGCTCCTCGTCAAGACGCCGGTGGTGTTCCTCGACGAATTTTCCACCGGGATGGATCCGATCCTGAAGCGGTCCGTCATGGACCTGCTGCGTGAAGAGGCGCGCAACGGCCGCACGATCGTTCTCACCACCCAGATCCTCGGTGAGGCCGAAGCGCTCTGCGACGACATCCTGATCATCAATCATGGGCGCGGGATCGCCCGTGGGGATGTCGCGACGATCAAAGCGCTCTCGACGATCGACAACGCGAGCCTCGAAGACGTGTTCGTCGAGCTCACCCAGGCCGTGGCGCCTGGAGCTGTCGACCGGTGACGGGCCTCACCGCCATGCTGTATCGCGAGGCCCGCCTGCGGGCGACCAACGCGACGTTCATCTTCTGGGATGTCATCTACCCGCTCGCGTATCTGCTGGTGTTCGGTGTGGGCATGTCTTCCGCCCTGGGCGGCAACTTCGCGGGGCTCGGCGCCGGCTACAGCGAGTTTTTTCTTGCCGGCGTGCTCGGGATGGCGAGCTTCGGCATTGCATCGAACACGGCGTGGTCGCTGTTCATGGACCGTGACAACGGAATCTTCTACGAGATGCTCACCTATCCGATCAGCCGCGGCGCGTACCTGATCGGGAAGGTCCTTTTCAACACCCTGGTCGCGCTCGTCCAGGCAGTCGTGACGGTCGCCCTGAGCGCCGTGCTCCTCGACATCGACGTTCGCTGGTCGGGCCTGCCGCTTCTACTGCTCGCCGTGGCGGCCGGGACCGCCGGCTGGTTCTTCTTCTACGCCATCTTCGCGCTGAAAATCCGGCGGAACGACGCCTTCAACACCGTGACGTCCATTTTCTATTTCGTTTTTCTCTTCGCTAGCTCGATGTTCTATCCGGTGGATCCGCTCCCGGCTGTGTTCCGGGCGGCCGCCTGGGCCAACCCCATCACCTGGCAGGTCGACGTGCTGCGCTATGCGACCATCGGGCTCGGCTCCCCGGCAACGGTGTCTCTCGAAGGGGCACTGTTCTGTATATTCTCGACCGTGTGTTTCTTCGCCGCGCTTCGTGCTCTGATGCGGCAGAAATGACCCTGCCGGCTTTCGCCCGGCTGAAAATTTTTCTCGAGGTAGCGGAATGCTCTCGGCACTCGCCTTGATACTCACCCTGGCGGGATCGCAGCAGGCCCTCCCGCCCTCTGGAACGCGGCTGCAGGTCTTCCTGGATTGCAATGACTGCTTTGGGGATTCCTGCGTGAGGAAATCGAGTTCGTTGACTTCGTCCGCGACCGCAGCCAGGCCGAGATTCACGTCATCATCACCAGCACCGCGACCGGCAGCGGCGGGCGCGAGTACGTGCTGTCCCTGACCGGGCTCGGGGGACTCGCCGGGCGGGACTCCACCCTGAAGGCGGTGACCGGCACTGGCGATCCCGAGGACGTCCGACGCCGCCAGCTGCTCACCACGCTGCGGATCGCGCTGCTGCCTTACCTTGCGCGTGACGGCGTCCCGCAGGGTCTGAAGGTGGACGTGGAGCTCGGGCCAACTGCCGGTGCGTCGGCCGGGCGGCGCGATCCCTGGAACAGCTGGGTGTTCAGCATCCGCGGCTCAGGCTCGATGAACGGTGAAGAGTCCAACAAGGAACGCCAGATCAGCGCGGAACTGGGCGCCGACCGGATCACGCCCAACTGGAAGACCACGTTCGGCCTCGAGATCGACCAGGAAACCGAGGAGTTCGACCTCGACGAGGACGAGCCGGTGAAGGTACAGCGGCGCGAACGGGACTTCAGCTGGCTGATCGTGAAGGCGCTCGGTGAGCATTGGTCCGCCGGCGCGCGCGGCGAGGTCCGGTCATCGACCTTCGACAACACCAAGCTGCGAATCGCGGCAGCGCCGGCGATCGAATTCAACGTTTTCCCTTACTCGACTTACCAGCGCCGCCAGTTGCGGGCCCAGTATGCGCTCGGCGTGCAGCGCCAGAAATACTTCGAGGAGACGCTGTTCGGGAAGCTGGACGAGACCCTCCCTGCCCACGAGCTGTCCGTGACCTACAACCAGCGCGAGCGATGGGGCTCGGTTGAAGGCCGGGTCGAGTGGTTCCAGTATCTTCAGGATCTGTCGAAATCGCGGCTCGAGACCAATGGCGAAGTCTCGTGGCGCATCCTGCGGGGGTTGTCCGTTTCGGCCGACGCGAGTGCGTCCCGCCAGCGCGATCAGATTTCCTTGCGGCGTCGTGGGGCGACACCTGAAGAGATCCTGCTCCGGCTGCGCGAGTTGCAGAGCGGTTACGAGTACGATGTCTCGCTCAGCCTCACCTACACGTTTGGTTCGATCTTCAGCAGCATCGTCAATCCGCGATTTGGGCAGTAAAGCACGAGTGACGTGCGATGTCCGACGTGCGACGTGCGATGTCCGACGTGCGACGTGCGACGTGCGATGTGCGACTGCGACTGCGACGTGCAGTCCTTACTTGCGGGCGGCGGCCGTCCGGTTGGATTGGGTGCGGACCAGTACCGGACGGGACGCGATTAGGGCTGCCAGCGTGACGACCGCGAGCCAGAACCAACCTCTCGACCACGCATACACCGGGTACGGATAGGCGCCGCTGACGTAGGGTGCGACGTCGTGCGCGGCCGCGACGCGTGTCTCGGCGTCGGCGCGCTGTTCGGGAGGCCAGCGGTGGCCCGCCCCCTCGTGCGTCGGGGTGTCGAGCACCGGCGCGAAGTACTGCTCGAGGATTCGATTCTCCAGCCAGCCGCCCCGCACGTCGCCTGCGTCCCAGAGCTTGTTGCGCCAGCGAACGTGCTGAATCCCTTCGGTGAGGTACTGGTCCTCACGCGACAGCCTGACGAGCCGGGCCGGCGGGGGATCCGCCTTCCACTCCGACGCCTTCCTCCGCTGCAGCCCGACCAGCGTCTCCCTCGAGTACCGCGACACGAACTCGCCCACTTCCCCGTCGCGGACCGTGTGGCCAAGATGGACGACGTGGAAAAAGACTGCGAAGGTGAGGAGCGCACCTGTGGCTGTGAAAACCACCCGTCGCCGCGACGCTTCCCCGAGGGCCGCCGGCCGACTCTCAGGCGGGTCCACTGCCAGGCTGAAGAGCAGACCCGTGCCGATGGCGACAAGATTGAGAAGAACGTCGTTCATCTCGCCGACCCGGTTGGGGATGAGCCACTGCAGCCCCTCCTCGATCGTCCCGACGATCAGGCCCGCCAGGACCGGCAGCAGGACGATCGACAGATCACCGCGGGACCACCACGCGCGGTAGAAGAGGAACGTGACCAGTCCGTACTGCAGGAAGTGGAACAACTCGACGACATTGGACTCGGGATTGTCGCCAGCCCGCTGGATCGCGTAGGCGGTAGCGATCAGGAGCGCCACGGCAATCGCGCCGTAACGTCGCGTCCGATGGTCCCTGATCTTCAGCCTCGCGGCCAGCAGGGCGGCAGCCAATCCGGCGGCAATGAGCCCTCCGACCACCAGCACGAACTGCCCCGGGAAGACCTGTCGGATGTAGCCCCGGACCTGCCCCACGTAGGGAGCCGACAGTATGAGAACGGCCGCGACTGTCATCGCGAGCGCCAGTCGCCGACGATCCTTCACGTCCGGGCGCCGGTCAGCCACGGCGGCATTCTACGTGCGACTCAGTGGAAGCCACACGGTGAATGTGGCGCCTTGTCCCTTGCCCTGGCTCTCGACCCGGATACGGCCATCGTGGGCCTCCACCAGCTGCCTGGCGATCGAGAGCCCGAGACCGAGACCGCCATATTCCCGCGCCGCGGCGTTGTCCCCCTGCTTGAAGCGGTCGAAGACGAATGGGAGGAACTCCGATTCGATCCCCATTCCGGAGTCGGTGACTCGGACCTCTATCTCCTCCGGGTGTTCCTGCAGTTCGACCGTGATGTGGCCGCTCTGAGGCGTAAATTTCAGCGCGTTCCCGAGCAGGTTGAAAAAGACCTGTTCGAGCCGGTTGCGATCGCCGTTCACCCGGGCCGATGACGCAAGCGGGAAATTGAGGATCACCCCCTTGGCCACGCTCTCTGGAATCAGTGACTCGACGACGCCGCGCAGCAGCTCGCAGATCTCGATGTCTTCACGTTCGAGGGCCACCCGGCCGGACGAGACCCGTGAGAAATCGAGCAGCTCGTCGATCAGCCGCGCCTGCCGGGTCGCGTTGTCGTGGACCGACTGCAGTGCCCGGGTCGCCAGGCTGCTGTCGATGCTGTCGGTCCGCAGCATCGCCGTCCAGCCGAGGATGGCGTTGAGGGGGGCGCGCAACTCGTGCGACACGATCGACACGAACTCGTCCTTCAGCCGGTTCGCGCTTTCCGCCTCGGCCCGCGCCTTCTGCGCCCACTCGTACAACCGCGCCCGGTCGAGCGCCTGCGCGCAATCCTGCGCGACCGACACCAGCAGCGCCCGATACTCGTCGTCGAAATTCACCGGAGCGGTGAAGTAGAACGCGATCACGCCGATCGGATAGCGGTCCACCAGCAGGGGGACCCAGGCGGACGACACGTAGCCGCCGTCGGCCGCGCGCGACGCGGATGGCGGATAACGCTCCTGCCATTCTTCGAATGAGCTGATGTAGATGGCGTGGCCCTGCCGGACGGCGTCCGTCGCGCAGAATCCCGGCTCCACCGGGTATCGGCTCCCGGCGCTCATCCCTTCCCCGTCCGCGTGCAGTGTCTCGAACGCGGTTCCGTCGTCCACCAGCAAGGTGACTTCGCCGGCTGTCGCACCCACCGCCACCCGTCCCTGGCGGACAACCGCCTTGCCGACCGCCGCCAGGGTGACAGACTCGGAGAGCGCCGCAGTCAACCCGTGCAGCCGGCTGGTGCGGGCCGCGAGGGCGCGGCCGCGCGCTTCGCTGGCGCGCAACGCGACTTCGATCTTTTCGCGTTCCGCGATCTCCTGGTCCGCCCGGGCCCGGTGGGTTTCGGCTTCCGCCCGCGCGCGCAACGCGTACTCGTACTGCCAGGTCCGATCGAGTGCCTGCGCGGCACGGGTGCTGAAGACTTCGAGGTAGTCGCGATCCGCGTCCGAGATCGGGCGCGGCTTGATGAAGTCGAACTGCGCGAGCGCGGCCACGCGACTGCCGATCATCAGCGGCACGGCGATCGTGGCTTCCACGGTGATGCCGCCGGTCTCCGGAGCCAGGTCGAAATATTCCGCGGCCCGTGCTCGCCGGGACGCGATGAACACCGGCGCGCCGCGGCCGGCGGCGTCCGACGCCGGAGACTTCTCAGACAGCATCACGGGGGGCCAGTCGCGAACGGACGGGTAGCCGATCGCGCGGGCAACGTCGGCCTGTTTACCGTCGCTGCTCGTCAGCAGCATGATCGCGGCATCGGCGCCCAGCGCGTGAATCGGCTCCTGGAGCGCCGATTCGATCGCGGTGGATGGGGTCCGCGCCTGCGCGAGCGCTGACGTCAACTGTGCAATCCGATCGGCCTGCCAGGCCGCGTGTTCCGCAGCCTTCCGCAGGATTCCGTCGGCCCGCATCCTGCGCTGCACGCTGTCGACCAGAACGCAGAAGACGAGCCAGCCGGCTAGGAAGGCGGCGTAGGTGACCGCGGAGCCGGGGGTGCGAAACCGCAGCAGGGAGCCAGGCTCGACGACGAAGAAATCCATCGCGAAAGCGCTGAGGACGAGGGCGAGCAGACCCGCGGGCAACCCGCCCAGCCACACGCTCACGGCGACCGCCAACGCCAGCGGCGTCAACGACAGTTGAGTGGCGCCGGACCCGATGATCAGGACTTCGAGCCACGACGCGGCCGCGACCGCCACGGCGGTGAGTGCGTACGGTGCCACCCGTCGTAACGACTCGTGCCCCGGCGAGTCGCCATCCATGAAACCCCCGCGCCATCGTCGCAGTGATGGCCTGCAGAGGTTACCACGGCGCTCGCGAACGCCCGGCCTTGACGAAGCATCGGGACAAAGCGCATAGAATCCCGCGGTTGACTCCACGCGCCTTTTGGACGACGGCAGCTCCCTTGGCCGCAGCCGCCGCGATGGCGACGCGATGGCCGTTCGCAGCCGGTACCTGTTCAGCTGGGATGGTAGGACCAGGGACGACGTGCCGATGCGGATCATACCCGGCGGAGGCTTCAGGTCGAATGCAGGTCGGCGGCTCAGACTCACGTGCAGCCGAGCTACCTGGCCATTGCTTTATCCTTTCAGCCGTATGCTTACCGGCACTTGATGGAGGGCGCCTTTCGATCCGTCCGAGGACCACTGGCGCGCGCCGCTTCTTTCGTGCTCGATGCTTCCATCCTTGCGTTGCTTGCGGTCGTCGTCCTCATCGTCGTCACCGGTGGCGGCGTCATCGAAGTGGCCGGCATGAGAGTCCGCGCGCGCACTGTCGAAAACCCCATCTGGATTCTTGCGGCTGCCATCACCCTGCGCTACGCGACCCGTTTCTGGTCGCCCTTCTTGTGCATCAAGCGCTGGCCCGTCGAGGCGCTGATTGCCGCGGGCTTGCGTCTGGTCGTCGACTGGATTCCGGTCAGAGCGACCGGAGTTTTCCGAAGACCCTGGCTGGGACTGGCGGTTGTTGGATGCGTCGCGTTCCTGCTCAAGGTTTTCCTCGCATCGACGTCGCCGGGGTTCTTCAGCGGAGACGATGTAGAAATCCATGAGATGAGCATGGGAGTGCTGCTTGGAACGCACTGGTCGGTCTGGGACCTCCGGAGCGCATTCTTCCCGATGGTCTTCATCTACCCCGCGCAGCGGGTCGCCCTTGCCTTCGGGGGGTCCGGGCCTGACACTCTCGTTTTGGCAGGCCGCGTGATGGTCGCGTTCATTTCGACTGCAGTAATCCCACTGACATGGTTGGCTGCGCGCCGGCTCGCGCCTGCCGATCCTCGCCTCGCGGCGCTGGCGGTGCTGTTCGTCACGCTCAACAAGCTCCACATTTCGTTCGGAAGCTCCGAACTTCCCCGACCCGTCTCCTCGGTGTTCGTCGCTGCTGCATTCCTGTGCATCCTCCTCGACAGACGACTGCTGACGTCCGCCGCGGCGGGAACGCTGCTCGGTACCGCGGCCGCCTTTCGCTTCAGCGAGGCGCTATTTGTCCCGGCAGCAATTCTCACGCTCGGCCGAAAGCGATTCTCGGCCCGAGCGGCGATTCTGCTTCTGACGACTGCGCTAGCAGTCGTTGGAATATCCGCGGCCGCCGACGCCTGGTATTGGGGCAGCCCGATGTCGAGCGTGGCGGCGGCAATCGACTACACGTTGGTGCAGCGGCAATCCTCGCGCGGCTACGAGCCGCCGTGGGAGTACCTCTGGATCATCCCCGCCTGGTCCACGTTCTTGTTCGTCGCGTTGGCCATTGGAGGAAGCGCACGGCGTCACCCTGACAGCTGGTGGCTCTGGGTCCCGATCGCGCTGCTCAGCCTTCTGCCCCATAAGGAGAGCCGGTACCTGATTCCCATGATGCCGTTTCTTTCGATAGCGTCGGCCCGAGGGTTCCTGCGAGCCGTCGCATGGATCCGCGCGTCGGCGGACGCGCCAGGCTGGCGCCGGTGGAGCCGGGAGTTGTTCGCGCCGGTTCTTCTGCTCTCCGTCTTACACGACATGGGTGGGTGGCGACTGGTCCGCTCGAACGAAGGCGTGCGGCTGGCGCAGTATCTTCGCGCCTCCGGCAGCAGTGGAATCGCCGTCCAGGATTTGTGGCGGCTTGGCGGACGTCCGTATCTGTCGCAGCACCAGCCGCTGGTGGAAGTTTCGCCCGAACTGCTCACCGACACTGGCGCGGCTGCCGCGGCAGTCGCTGAGACGAAGTGGGTTGCGCTACGTGCAAGGACCGCTCGCATCGTCGGCGATTCGGTGCTGCCTTCACTCGGATTCGAGCGGGACGATAGCTGGCGTGGTGAGGACTACGTCCTCTACGTCCGAAGAGCCCAGCGGATGCAC
>JACDBQ010000590.1 GCA_013694845.1 Acidobacteriota bacterium | reverse complement strand
AATGGATACCAAGCTGAAGCGCCAGGTCGCCCTGACGGTGCAGGCCGCGGCGCACATCGGATCCCGATCGCCTTGCCGGATTCCGGCGTAAGCCGAAGTGCTCGCCGCGCTGAGTCACCCGAACATCGCGCAGATCGACGACGTCGAAGAAGCGGAGTGCGCGCGCTTGTGAGGGAACTCGTCGGAGGGGCCGCCGCTCGTGGACCGCGCAAGGCGCCATCCGGCTGGCCGAGGCGACTCACGATGAGGGCGCCTTCCCCTCTAGCAAAGGCGGTGCTAGAGTATCGAGTCGAATATGTAGCCGCCCAGTCACGGGCAGGGAGGAAAGCGCGCATGGCCTCGACGGAACGGACAACATGGCATCTGAGTGGGACGGGCTATGAGTTCTGCAATTGCGACTTCGGGTGTGGCTGCAATTTTGGCGGCTTTCCGAACTCCAAGGACGGCAGCTGTCGGGCGCTTGTCGGCATGCACATCAAGGACGGCGCCTGTGGCGATGTCGACCTGGCCGGCTTGAAGTGCGCGGCGATTGTTGTGTGGCCGAAGGCGATTCACGAGGGCAACGGCAAGTGTGTGTTTGTCGTGGAGCCGACCACCAGCGACAAGCAGGTTGGAGCCCTGTCTCAGATTTTGACCGGGCAGCTCGGTGGCATGCCGTGGGAAATCCTTGGGACCACATTTGAAGTTGCCGGCCTCGAAAAGGCGAAGATCACGATCGAGGGCGAAGGGGTCAAGAGCGTATTCCGTGTCGAGGGCATTGCCGAGGCGCGCGGAGATGCCTTCAAGAATCCGGTCACGGGTGACGAGCATCACGCGAACGTCGAGCTACCCGATGGCTTCATCTGGACGCGCGGGCAGTGCGGCACGGGGACGTTCACCGCGAAATCGGGCAAACTCGATCTGGCGTTCGCCAAGACCAACTGGATTCTGTACGACTTTGACTGGACCAATGCGGCAGCGACGGCAGCCGCTTGAGCCGTCTACCGGAAGAACATCCAGCCTGCGGCCACCAGCAGCAGGGCCCCGCTAACGCGTGGGCTCTGCTCCCCGAATGGCGCCAGCTTCTCGATTGCCACCCACACCGTCAGAGCTATCACGACGAATAGATTCATCACGCCGCCCGCGAAGAGCAACAACATGAGCGCCCAACAACAGCCGAGGCAGTAGGCGCCGTGCTCCGCTCCCATCCAAACCGCTCCGGTGACGCCGTTGCGCCAGCGCGAGGCCAGGAAAGCGATGGGTGTCCGGCATGACTTCAAGCACGCTTGCTTGATCGGCGTCAGCTGATAAAGGCCGGCTATGGATAGGAGCACGGCCGCGGCCACGCCTGTCGCGGGCTCCATCATGGGCGTCAGCAGCCGCGAAGTCGCCAGCACTCGCTGTAACGCCGTGGCGCCGACGCTGAAGAGCGCCCAGACCAACACATATCCCCCGACGATCCCGTAAATCCGCCCGGTCGCGTGACTCGGTTCCGACCTCTGTCGCGCGGCGCGAGCGTAGAGCAGGATGATGGGGGCTGCGGAGGGAAGCATCATCCCGGCCATCATGGCGGCCCACATGGCCCAGAGCGCCAGCATGTATGGTTCGTCCCACGTCGCGGCCATCATCCAAGCGGCAGAGCCGGTCATGGAGCCGTACATGTCGCGCGCCATGGCGATGACCCAGACCCAGCAGGCCAGCGGAAGGCCAATCAGCAGGAGCGCCAGCGTGCGTTGCTGGTGTCCGAGGGCGGCTTCGACCAGCGAGGACTTTGATGTCACGGTGGCGATTATGCCCTGAGGTCGCTGCTAGAGTATTTGGCAGAGTGACCTGCCGAGTCGCGGGTTTCTGCTGCGAAGCCCGGATGGCTAAAGTGGCCCGACCTTCAGATGAAGCCCGCTGCCACACGTCGTCGCGGATTCGAGCGCCGGGCGCCGTCACGGGCCGCTACGTAACATAAACGGCCGACCTACAGGCTGCGGAGGAACTGCATCAGGGCCGGGTCGTCCCGCCAGCGGCGCGTCGGCGCCTTGCCGGAGGTGAACGATCCGCACGCCGCCAGCATCTGGGCCTTCGTCTCCAGATCCACTTCGGCATACACGTTGGTCGTGTCGATCGAGACCTGACCCAGCCACGCGCGGATCGTGTTGATGTCCACGCCCGCGCGCAGCAGGTGCGTGGCGGTCGTGTGCCGGATGACGTGCGGGCTGATCGCTTTCTTGGCCAGCGACGGACACGCGGCGGCGGCATCGACGAGGTACCGTGCGACGGTCGCGTGGATGACAAACCTCGTGACCGCCGTGCGCCGCCGGTTGCGAAATACGGGCTCATCGGGTGTCCGTCCGTGCGTGAGCTCCCGCAGCGATCTCATCGTCGTGGGCCAGAGCGGACAATGTCGCGTCTTGCCGCCCTTGCCGACGAGCCGCACGGCGCCTGACCCATCGGGCCGGAAGTCGAGATCTCCGATCGTGGTCGCCGCGGCCTCGCTGGCGCGGGCCCCCGTGTTGTAGAGGAACAGCAGGACGCCGTGATCACGGCGTCCTTGCTCGGTCGAGCGGTCCGGCGCGGCCAGAAGCGCGTCGATCTCCGGCTTGTCGAGATAACACAGGCCCGGTCGGTCATAGCGTTTGAACGGCACCGCCCGGACTTCGCCGCACCAGGGAATCAATTCCGGGCAGCGCTCCCCGACGAATGTCGCGAAAGCGTGGATCGCCGCCAGTCGCTGGTTGCGCGTCCGCACGCCGCACCCGCGGCGCCTCTCGACATGATGGAGGAAATCCCGGACGACGTCGGCTGATACGTTGCTCACCGTCAGACGATCGACCGCTGTCTTGTGGGCGTCGACCGCAAAGGGGATCAGCAGACGGAGCATGTCCCGATAGCTGCGCTGCGTGTTGCGGGACAGAATGCGTTCGACGACGAGGTGCTCGATCAGAAATCGGCGCACCCAGCCACCGAGCCGCTCGGGCTCATGCGTCTTCATGTGGCCCTCCTGGCATCGCGTACTTCAGAAACCTGAGGCCAGCCTGCATCGTGAGATCCGCGGTCATATTGAGATACCGCTGGGTCTCATTCACGCTGCGGTGCCCGAGGTACGTCGACAGG
>JACDBQ010000073.1 GCA_013694845.1 Acidobacteriota bacterium | reverse complement strand
ATCTCTACCTTCGGGGCCGGCACACGATGACATCCTTCCCGGCCAAGGGTCGATTTCTCGCCAATCGCGCAGTTCAATATTTCGAGCAAGCCATCGAGAAAGACTCCAACTACGCGATCGCGTACGCAGGAATCGCCGATACTCTCCTCGCCGTCGACAGGAACATGGGCGCGGCTGCGGCCCCAACGACCTTCCCCAGGGCAAAAGCCGCTGCTGAAAAAGCTGCCGAACTCGACCCGATGCTCTCCGAAGCCCAGAGCGCCCTGGCGTCGGTCCGCGCACGCGAGTATGCCTGGCAGGACGCCGAACGAGGGTTCCGCCGCGCGATCGAGCTCAATTCCAATAACGCCTTGGCTCGCCTGGGGCTGGGGGCCTCGGTGCTCGTCGAACAGGGACGGTTCGAGGAAGGGCTGGAAGAGGCCGGTCGCGCGGAGGCCCTGGACCCCCTGTCTCCCTACGTCAACACGGAATTCGGCCGCGCCCTCCTGATGGCAGGCCACTTCGAGGAGGCTGTCGACCAGCTCCGCAGAGCCATCGCACTGGACCCGAGTCGGACCACACCTTACACCCTGATGGGCCGCGCCCTCTACCTCCAGGGTAAGACCGCCGAGGCACTTACGGTATTCGAGGACAGCAGCGAACGAGGAGTACCCCCTGGCGGACCGGTTTGGCAGGCTTGTGCCGAAGTGCGCGCCGGACGACGAGACAGGGCGCTCGGCGTCCTGCAAAAACAACTCGGTGCCGGCATGCAGGCCCGAGATTTGGCGCACACCTACGCATGCCTCGGCGACGCAGATCACGCGCTCGAGTACCTCGAGATATCGTTCGAAGAACGGGATGGGGGTCTTGCCCAGATTCTTCAGGCGCCGGAGCTGGCATGGATGCGCTCCAACCCGCGTTTCGCGGCCCTGCGCCAGAAGCTGAACCTGGCTCCGTGAGAGGGCACGCCGCCCTAAAACCCCGCTCTGACAGCCAGTTGAAAGGCGCGGGGACCGCCGGAGCCGAAGACCTGGGTGGCCCGGCTGGTGGGCTGGCCAAACGCGGTGCCGGTCAGATCGCCGCTGTAGCCGGAAAGATTCGGCGTGTTGTACAGGTTGAAAGCCTCAACGATGAGCGACACGCGTACGCGCGATCCAGTCCGGAATGATCGGCTGAGCCGAAGATCCAGCGCGTGGAAACTGTCGCCGAATGAATAACGCGCAGGCAGCCTCAGGCGCGGAATTGCAGCGCCTTGGGCGTCGTTCGTGCCAGCGTGAACTTCATTGAACGTAGCGACGAGGCGTTCCAGGTCCGAGCGTCCCATGCCCCGATTGAACGCATTCACCGTCGTTCCAGGCAGCAGGTCGCCCATCGTCCCATCCCCATTGAAGTCGATTCCACCGACGTAGGCGCTGAACGGCGGAACGCTCGAGTACGAGAAGTTGAACCCCAGGTCGACTCGCGACGGCAGCCGCACCACGCCGCCGAGATTCAGAACGTGCCTGAAGTCGGTCGCCGCCGGACCGCTGTTCTGAAGCCAGTTGTCGAGATTGAATCCGTTGCCGATGTTGGTTCCGGAGTTGCTCGAATACGCGTACGAGCCGAGCGCCTGAAACCCGCGGGAGAGACGTTTCTCGACCCGCGCGATCAGACCCTTGTAGGTGAAGCGGTACGGGGACTTCTGCACATTGATCGGCCCACGTGAGCACAGCGCGTCTGGATCGTTCGCTTGATCGGCAGTGCGGCATTGGGGCACGAGCGTTCCGCGAACGCTGTTGAAGTGATTGAGGTCGATGGCACCGCCTCCCTGCGGCACATGGACGAAGCGCCGGTAGACCACATCCGCGCTCAACACCAGGCCTCGGGCGAGCTCCCGTTGAACACCCAGACTCACGTGCCTGGCGGAAGGATTCGGGACGTCGACAGGAAAGATGGCAGGGAACGCCTGCTTGGTGATCTGGATCTGCTGCACGGTCGGATCAGCGTTCGCCAGGGTCTGCGCGAGGCCCGCCCGGATCGCGGGAAGGATCGCCATCAGATCCGCGCCGGTGAAGATCGTTGGCGAACTGCGGAAATCCAGCGGTGCGCCGATAGGGAGACCGGCAATGCCAGGTAACCAATTGAGGATCGAGCTTCCCAGGAGATTCTGCCGGCCGCGACCCGGCGGACCAAGCGCGACCCGCTCTGCGTCGAGGCTGCTGGTCAAACCGTGCGGCCGATAGAAGCGGCCCGCGCCCGCACGAATCACCGTCTTGCCGTTTGCCGACGGCGTCCAGGCCATACCGACGACGGGTGAGAAATTCGTCCAGTTGTTCCGGGTCGGTCCCAGACCGTCGACCCCGAGGATGGGTGCCAGCAGGGTCGGCTTGCGCAGGTCGTGATTGAGCGTGCCGTCGAAGCCCCAGCCTAGCCCGTAGGTAACGGTCACACGGTCATGCAGCCGCCACGCATCCTCTGCGTACAACCAGAGCGTGTTCCAGCTCCGGACCTGGCCTCCGTTCGCCTGGGTCACGCCAGCCTCTCCGATCCCCAGGGTAATGGTCTGGACGGGGAGCCGGAGTATGTCGTCGATCGTGAGGAACGTCGCCGGCAAGGGGATTGTTTGCTCTGCCAGGACGCCCGGCCGCGAGTTGTACGCGCGGACGCGGTCCGGGGAGAACAGCGTCATGGCAACCGGCTCGTTGCTCGAAACCAGATTCCGCTCGCGGTGGTGCTCCCAATTGACACCGAAGCGCACGCGATGCGCGCTCCGCTGCCAGGTGATGGAGTCATTGAGATGAAATCGCCGTCCAAGACTGTCGATCGCCGTCGAGTTTCCAGTCACCAGGCCGGCCTGGGGAATGTTGATCGTCGGTGTGCCCAGTCCGAGGCATCGCGCACAATCCTGCTCGCCAGGGGCATCGAGGCTCGATCTGATGACGAAGGAAGAAAGGCGAAGGTCGTTGACTAGCGTCGGACCGAGGATGCTCGTGAGGGCGACGAGACTCTGATCTGCCCGGGCCGCGACGCGGCTCCAGTTCGACGGATACGCGTTTGGCGATCCAGCACCGATTGCGGCTGCGGGTCCGAAGGCCCGGCTGCCATCGTGAGAGTGGCGGACGAATATGGTGTGGGCATTGGAGATTCTCGCGTCGAGCCGAACGCTCAACAGATCCCCCGACAACGGGCTTGCAGTGATCCGGCTCAAGTGAGCAAAGTCCGGCGCCCGCAGAGTCGTGGCGGCAACCGCCCGTTGATCGTTTCGTTCCCAGCTTCCAAAGTAGAAAACGCGGTCGCGGCGGACGGGGCCGCCGACAGCGAAGCCGAACTGCCGGCGTTGGAAGAACGGATCCGGATCGTTCCGATCGCGCTGGAGGGCAGGATAGGCAGCCAGGGTGTGGTCGCGGAAGAAATAGAAG
>JACDBQ010000575.1 GCA_013694845.1 Acidobacteriota bacterium | reverse complement strand
GGCGCCGCAAGGCTCTGCCCTCGTGCTTCCGGCGCTGGACGAGGTGGCGACGCACCGCGCATCGTCGTCGCTGACTCAGTCTTCCGCGGCGGACGGATGCGACGGCTCCCTGCCGTGCTCGTCGCGCACATGGCGCACATGGATCGAGGGAGGCCGGCTCGAACGCTGGTTGCCCATGCTGGTGCTCCTCTGGATGGTGGGGGTGGCGGTGCTCGCGTTGCGGCTGGTGGCCGGCTGGGTCTGGATCCAGCGCCTGCGGTCTCATGAGGCGGTCCCGGCAGACGGCGGGTTGCAGGCGGTCGTTCGTCGCCTGACGCGAAGCCTGCACATCGCGCGCACGGTGACGCTGCTGCAGTCACCGCTCGTCGACGTCCCGACCGTGATTGGCTGGCTGAAGCCCGCCGTGCTCTTGCCGGTCAGTGCACTCGCCGGCCTCTCGCCACTGCAGGTGGAAGCGATCCTGGCGCACGAGCTCGCGCACATCCGTCGCCACGACTATCTCGTGAACCTGCTACAGGCACTCCTCGAAACGCTGCTCTTCTATCATCCCGCCGTGTGGTGGCTGTCACGCCGCATTCGTATCGAACGGGAACATTGCTGCGATGACCTGGCGGTCAGCCTCTGCGGTGACCGCGTCGTCTATGCGCGCGCCCTCGCGGATCTCGAGGAGCTGCGCGGTCCGGACGCGCAGCTCGTATTGGCGGCAAGTGGCGGCGCGCTTCTGGACCGGGTACGGCGACTACTCACGGCCCCGGCGACGCACGCCGGACGTGGCCCCGCATGGCTCGCCGCCGCGACCGTAATCGGGCTGATGATCGCAGTCATCGGCGGCGCCGTCGGACGGCAGTCGGTGGCGGCGGCCGCGATCACGGCGGCGGAGCGCCGACCCGATCCGCTGGTGAAGGTCGTCGGCGCGATTATCGACGCGGCGCAACCGCCGGATCCCGGGCAAGCCGTTCCGCCCGCGCCGCCTGCTCCCCCGGATCCCCCGCGGCCGCCGGCACCTCCGGCCGGCGGCGCTGGGGCGCAGGGCACATCCGTTCCGTCGGTGCCCTCGGTTCCGTCGACGCCGAGCGTTCCCTCCGTCCCGTCAGGCTCCTCGCATTCCGCCGAATTCAAGGGTACCCGGCAGGAGTCGTCCGGGAACCTCACCTGGTCGCGCAACGGCGAGAAGGTCGTGCTCGAGTATCGGGGAGCGTTCACGGTGAACGACACCGATACCGACATCGCCACCTTGTCGCCTGGTGGCTACCTGAAGGTCAGCGACGGCGCATGGCTCCGCGGCCGATCGCTTGAAATCATGGCCGACCCCTCGGGTAACCTCACCCGCCGCTTCTACGTCGGCAGTGGCGAACGGCCATTCGAGCCGGAAGGCCGGCTCTGGCTCGCCGGATTCTTCCCCAGGTTCGTCCGGCAGAGCGGGTTCGGGGCCAAGGAGCGTGTGACGCGCATCCTCTCGCAGGGGGGCGTGCCCGCCGTCCTGACGGAAATCTCCCTGATCGACGGCAGTTACGCGAAGAAGGTGTATTTCACCCAGCTCCTCAAGCAGGCGCCCGTCGACGCCGCGACCGCCCGGCGTGTCCTCGAACAGGCGGGACGCGAGATCGACTCGGATTACGAACTGGCCACGACGCTGATCGACGCGGCCGACAAACTGCTGATCGATGACGCGACGCGGAAGGCGTATTTCGACGCGGCGCGGCAGATTGATTCGGACTATGAGATGCGCCGGGTATACAGTGCGGCGCTGAAACGGGGCGGCGTCAACCCCGCGCTCATGGCCGGGATCCTCGAGGGCTCGTCGGCCCTGGAATCTGACTACGAGGCCGGCTCGCTGCTGCTCGACGTCGTCAAGGAGCATGCGATCGAGGGCCCGCTCCGCGCGCCGTTCTTCAGCTCCCTCGGGAAGATCGAATCGTCCTATGAGAAGGGACGCGTGCTTCAGGCGCTGCTCCGCCGCAGTGACGTGTCGGCCGAGACACTTCTGGCCGTGATGAATGAGGCGTCGCGGGTAGGCGGGGACTACGAGACCGCACAGGTGCTGGTCGCCGCCGCGAGATCGCAGGCGATCAACGGCGCCGCCCGGGAGACTTACATCAAGACCGCTGAACGCCTCGGCGATTACGAGCGCGACCGGGCGCTCGCAGCGCTCGTCCGGACGGACAAGCGCTGAGCCTGTCACAGCACCGGATTCATCGTGTGCCACTTGGTCGCGCGCTCGTAGGCGAGGGCGACCCTCAGGACGGTGGCTTCGTCATACAGCCGGCCGGTGATCATGATCTCGACGGGTGTGTTGTTCTGAAATCCCGCCTTGAGGGCCACCGCCGGGTGGCCGGTCAGGTTCGTCAGGCTCAGACTCTGGCTGCCGGTCGGCGTGATGAACGCGTCGAACTTCGACATGACCGCATCCATCTGGCGCATCAGCAGGGTGCGGGCGCGCTGAGCGCGGATGTATTCGACCGCCGGCACGAACCGGTGCGTCCGGAACGTGTTCGGCCAGGTGCCGAGTGAGTCGTCGGCAATCTCCTTGCTCCGGGTCAAATCGTCGAACGCCGCGGCCGCCTCCGTGCTGAGAACGAACCCGAGCATGGTGGTGAGCTGACTGGGCGGCAGCTCGATCGGTTCGAGTGCGGCGCCGGCCGCCCGAAATACGTCCAGAGCCTTGTTGAGGATCTTCAGCCGCTCTTCCGTGCGCCGGCGCTGTTCCTCGGGTGACAGCCCCCC
>JACDBQ010000060.1 GCA_013694845.1 Acidobacteriota bacterium | reverse complement strand
TGCCCAGTTGTCTCCGCGGTGATGAAACGTTGTGAACCTAAGAACCGCTACGTAGAGCGCGTCAGTTCCAGAATCGACATCGCGAGCACTTTCGTCGAGTTGACCAGATCGTCGATTCCACACCACTCATCCGGCTGGTGCGCGAGGTCGAGTATGCCGGGGCCGTAGGCGACGCAATTGCGAATTCCGGCGATCCGGTCGACGTGCTTATGATCGTAGGTGCCGGGACTGGCGATCTGTTGCGCCTGGCGGCCGAGCACGTGTTTGATCCCGCGTTCGAGAGAAGCGACCAGCGGCGATCCCTCGGGTGTCCGAACCGGCTGTACGACCATGAGGTCGCGGAGCTCGTAGGCCAGCTGCGGGGTCTCGGCCGCCGCGCGCTCGAGGAGATGCTGGATCTCGCGCCGGGTTGCGTCGAACCCCTCTTCCAGCAGAAAGCGCCGGTCGAACACCGTCCGGCAGACATCCGCGACACACGGCGTCTGAATACCGTCCACCGGCTGACCACCGACGATGCCGTTGATGTTCAGGGTCGCGTGGCGCGCGCCGTCCGGCACGACCGGAACGGCGGTCGTCCTCCCGGCGAGCACCGGCAGCAACTCCCGCCTGATCCTGTCGAGGATCACCCCCATGTGCTCGATCGCGCTGACGCCAAGGAACGGCATGCTGCCGTGCCCGATCCGGCCACGCGTCGTCACCTCGAACCAGTAGACGCCGCGGTGGCCGATACAGATGCGATCCACGTTGAGCGGCTCGGGAATGATCACGAAGTCCTGCCGGTCGGCGCTCAGTCGCTTGTGGTGTGACAGCCAGGCGACCCCCGCGAACCCCCCGCTTTCTTCGTCGACGGTGCCGCTGATCTCCACGGAGCCGTTCAGCTCGACCCCAGCCCGGCGGATGGCTTCGGCCGCGTACACCGCCGCCGCGATCCCCGCTTTCATGTCGCATGACCCGCGGCCGTAGACCCGGGCGTCTTTGACGATGCCGCCGAACGGATCCAGTGTCCAGCCGGCCCCGGCTGGAACGACGTCGAGATGTCCGTTCAAGTGCACCGCCGGCCGCAACGCTCTACCGCGCCTGAGCCCGACCACGTTCAAACGGGGATGCGCCGGGGTGTGCTCGGGTCGCCCTTCAGCCGAGTGATACTCGACCTCGAAGTCGCCCGCAGCCAGCCGGTCACCGATCAGACGGGCGCAGTCCTCATACCCATCGCCCGGAGGGTTGACCGTAGGAACGCGGATCAAATCGGACGTAAAATCGACGAGTTCGTCCGTCGCCGCCTCCACCGCCGCGAGCACCCGATCGACATGAGAGGCGGAACCCATTAGCCGCGAGAATTACAGGAAACCTGTAACGTTGTCAAACATCCGCCGCTTCAAGTAGTATCGCGGCGCGTCAGCCCGGAGCGCCCGATTTCGTGCCAGCCAAACGCGCGACTCAGCCCACGATTCCTCCACGCCCGCGCCAGCCCGCCGCGTCGCGGCTCGGGTTTCTCACGGTAGGACAAACCGCGCGCATTCTCGGGGTGAGCCCCTCCACACTGCGTCTCTGGGAGTCGGTCGGCCTGGTGGCGCCGGTACGCAGCAACGGTAAGTACCGACTCTACAGCCCGGAGTTGCTGAAGGTCCTCAAGCGGATCAAGTATCTCCGCGAGGTGCAGCGATTGAACGTGCCGGGCATCAAGCGCGAGCTCGGACCACCCCGCGTCAGTCGCGTGGCCGGGGAACCGAAGCCGCTCGGCCCGAAGCTGCAGCGCCTTCGTGCGCGGACCGGGCTCGGGGTGGCCGACGCCGCCAAGCGGGCCGGAATCTCCCCGGGCTTTCTGAGCTCGGTCGAGCGCGGGCAGGCGAACGCGTCGGTTGCGACGCTCCAGCGGCTGGCGACGACTTACGGCGCAACGGTCATGGACCTGTTTCAGGCGCCGAAAGGCAAGGAGCGCCTGGTACGCCCGGCCGACCGCCGGGTTCTCGAGATGCACTCCGGGGTTCGCATGGAGATGCTCTCGTCGGGCGCGACGATGCTGCAGTCGATGCTCTTCCGGGTGGCGCCGCTCTCGGGCAGCGATGGATCGTACTCGCACCAGGGGGAAGAGTTCATTCACATGATGGCCGGCACCCTGGAAGTGTGGCTCGACGAACTTGAATGCTTCGTCCTCAACGAAGGGGATAGCTTCTGGTTCGAGAGTACCCTCGGGCACCGCTGGTTCAATCCGGGAAAGACAGACGCTGTGCTGCTCTGGATCAACACTCCGCCGACCTTCTAGCCTGCGAGACCCGTCTGAATATTCATCTACTTCTCCTGATCGTCTACTCGGTGATGCTGACGGCCGCCGGGCTGTGGATCTCGCGGCTCGTCCGAGGCAGCGGTGATTTCTTCGTCGCCGGCCGGGCCCTGAGCGCGCCGCTCATCTTTTCGACGGTCCTGGCGGCAAATATCGGTGCGGGCACGACCGTTGGCGCGGCGGGGCTGGCCTATCAGGAAGGGCTCTCGGCCTGGTGGTGGAACGGGTCCGCCGCGATTGGCTCGCTCCTGCTCGCCTACTGGATCGGGCCGCGAATGTGGCGGCTCGCGTCTGAACACGGCTTCTATACGGTCGGAGACTTTCTCGAATTCCGCTATAACGCCACCGTGCGCGGA
>JACDBQ010000511.1 GCA_013694845.1 Acidobacteriota bacterium | reverse complement strand
ACGCGGACGATCCGCGGATCATGTCGCGCGCGCACGTCTTTGCCGGACGCACGGTCACGTTCGGGGTACGTAGCGACGCCGACGTTCAGGCGTCCGAGGTGCGGATGCGTGGCCTCGACGGCTTCAGCGCCAGCGTGCGGACGCCAGCCGGCGCGCTCCAGCTGGATACGTCGTTGCTCGGAACGGGAAATCTATCCAACGTCCTTGCCGCCACTGCCGTGGCGGTCACCTTCGACGTCCCGCTCGATGCGATCGCGTCACGCGTTTCAGCGCTGCGGCCCGCGCGCCGTCGCGGTGAGCTGCTCCGGTTACCCGGAGGGGTCACGCTGATCGACGACTCGTACAACTCGAGCCCCACGGCACTGAAACACTCACTGGAAGTCGTTGCGGCAGCAACCGGCAGCGCCCGCAAGGTCGCCGTGCTTGGTGAGATGCTCGAGCTCGGCGAGTACGGCTCTCTTCTGCATGGAGAGTGCGGGCAGGCCGCGAAAGATGCCGGGCTCGATTGTCTGTTCGTCGTCGGCGGAGCGGCCGCGGGAGAACTGGCCGACGCCGCGCGGAAGGCAGGCATGCCCGCCGGCAGCATTGTCTTCACCAGCAATCGCGAGGAGGCCCTCACCGAGCTGCTCAAACGTGTGCGGCCGGGTGACCTGGTGCTCGTCAAGGGATCACGTGGAATCGGTCTGGATGTCGTTGTCGACCGGCTGAAGGCGGAGTTCGCCTGATGCTGTACTACCTCCAGTACCTCAGCGAATACTCGCAGGTCTTCAACGTCGCCCGGTACATCACCTTCCGGACCGCAGGCGCGAGTGTGACCGCCCTGGCGATCGGTCTCTTCCTCGGACCGTGGATGATCCGTCGTCTGCGCGAATTCCAGATCGGACAGGTCGTTCGGCAGGATGGCCCTTCGACCCATCGGACGAAGGCCGGGACGCCGACGATGGGCGGGTTGCTGATCCTCACGTCCGCGATCATTCCGACCCTGCTCTGGGCGAACCTGTCGAACGCGTTCATCTGGATCGCGGTCGGCGCGACCTCGGCCTTCGGCGCCGTCGGTTTCGCCGACGATTACCTCAAGATCGTCCGAAGGTCGCATCACGGCCTGCTGCCGCGTTACAAGATGCTCTGGCAGTTCGCGATCGGCATTGCCGTCGGCGTCGTGGTGATCTGGCTCGCGAACCTGACGCCTCCGTTGTACAGCACGCGGCTGGTGATTCCGTTCTTCAAGACGTTCATTCCGGATCTCGGCTATCTCTATGTCGCATTCGCAGCGCTGGTGCTGGTGTTTGCGAGCAACGCGGTGAACCTCACCGATGGTCTTGACGGACTCGCGATCAGTGTCTTCGCTGTGGCCGCTGCCACCTTCACTGCGCTGGCCTACGTGACCGGCCACCGGGAGTTTGCCGAGTACCTGCAATTGATTCGCTTTTCTCCACTGACCGGCGAGCTCACGGTCTTCTGCGGCGCGCTGGTCGGCGCCAGCCTGGGCTTTCTCTGGTGGAACGCGTATCCCGCGGAGATCTTCATGGGTGACGTGGGCTCGCTCGCCCTCGGGGGTGCCATTGGTACTGTCGCGGTTCTGATCAAGCAGGAGGCGCTGCTCCTGTTCGCGGGCGGCGTGTTCGTGATGGAAGCGATGTCGGTGATTCTGCAAGTCGGTTCGTTCAAGCTGCGCGGCAAGCGGATCTTCAAGATGGCGCCGCTGCACCACCACTTCGAGCTGATCGGGTGGAGCGAGCCGAAGGTGATCACGCGCTTCATCATCCTGTCGATCATCTTCGCCCTGCTCACCCTGACGACGCTGAAACTGCGATGAGCGACCCGCGCGAGTTCTCCGTTCGTGGCAAACAGGTCACCGTCGTCGGTGCGGCCCGCAGCGGTATGGCGGCGGCGCAATTACTCGTCCGGCGTGGTGCGACCGTGACGCTCAGTGACATCCGTCGAGAGATCGCCGAGGCGGAGGCCCTCGAGTCCGCGGGTGTGCGGCTCGAGCTAGGTTCCGACGCGGCGGCGACGCTGAGGACGTCGGACCTGATCGTGCTCAGCCCCGGGGTCGCTCTGGAGCAGGCCGCGGTGGCTGCGGCGAGTGCCGCAGGCGTCCCCGTCATCGGCGAGCTCGAGCTCGCATCGCGCTGGCTGCGCGGACGAATCGTGGCCATCACCGGGACCAAGGGGAAATCGACGACCACCACGCTGACAGGACGGATGCTCGAGGCCGGCGGCCACCGGGTGCTGGTCGGCGGCAACATCGGGCTGGCGCTGAGCGCGCAGGTCGAGGAGTCCACCGAAGACACCATTCACGTGGTGGAAGCGAGCAGCTTCCAGCTCGAGACGATCGAGACGTTCCGGCCGTGGATCGCGGTGCTGCTCAACTTCTCACCGGACCATCTGGACCGGCACCCGACGGTCGAGGCCTACGCGGCCGCCAAGTCGCGGGTGTTCATCAATCAGACGGCCGCCGACTGGGCGGTCCTGAACGCGGACGACGCCGTGGTCGCGCAGATGGCGGCCGGGACGCCGTCGGGAAGGGTGCTGTTCTCGATGTCGGACTCCCTTGCGTCGGGTGTGCTGGTGCGCGGCAACGAGATCGTCCGGCGAACAGCCGAGGGGGACCAGCCGCTGCTGCCTCTCTCGTCGATCCGGCTACTGGGGCGGCACCTCATCGCCGACGTGCTCGCGGCGTCAGCCGTCGCGTCCCTCGCGGGCGTCGACTCGGCGGCCATGACCAGGGCGGTTGAACACTTCAAGGGCCTGGAGCACGCGCTCGAACCGGTTGCCGATATCGCCGGCGTTCTTTTCGTGAACGACTCGAAGGCCACCAACGTGGAAGCGGCGCGACGCGCGATCGAAAGCTTTGACTCCGTCGTCGTGATCATGGGGGGCCGTTTCAAGGGTGGCGATCTTGCGGACCTCCGGCAACCGCTGATCGAGGCCGGCGCCACGGTGATCGCGATCGGTGAGGCGCGTTCCCTCATCCGGTCGGCGTACGACGGCGCCGTGCCGGTCCACGAGGCGGCCGACATGAACTCGGCCGTGCGGACGGCGTTCGCGTCCGCCGCACCGGGAACCGCGGTCGTGCTGGCGCCCGCGTGCGCGAGCTTCGACATGTTCCATGACTACGCGGAGCGTGGCCGGGTGTTCAAACAGGAGGTCCTGCGGCTTCAGGAGGAATGGAATGTCGTGCGCGAGCAATGAGCAGTCATCAGTCGGGTGGCGCGGTGAAGAACTGTCCGCTGGGAACACAGGCTGCCCCGGCCTGTGAGGGCGGTGTCTTGATCCCCGTCCGGCTGATGACTGCTGATTGCTCACGCACTCAGTGCTCGGTGCTCAGTGCTGGGTGCTAGTGCTGGTGCTGGTGCAATTCCGTGTAGCACTCAGCACCGAGCACCGAGCACTGAGAGACAGTGTCGGTTCGTGCGGTCTGTAGCTTTAGGTGGCGAAGTATGGCGCGAAAACTGAAATCGGACAAATTCCTGTTCATGGCAATGCTGCTGCTCGTCTGCACCAGTGTCGTCATGGTCTACAGCGCGTCGGCCGTCGTGCTCGACCAGAGGCACGAGAATCCGTATTTGTTCCTGGTCAAGCAGGGCACCTGGGCGCTGCTCGGTCTATTTCTCGTGCAGGTGGTGATGCGGATCGATTACCGCCACTACCGGCAACCGGTGGTGATCTGGACCGGTCTGGTGGTCGTGGGCGTCGCGCTGGTGGCCGTGCTGTTCGGACGGCCGATCAATGGCGCCACGAGATGGCTCAACATCGGACCGCTGGGGATCCAGCCGTCCGAGTTGGCCAAGGTCCTGATCGTTCTGTTCATCGCCGCGCTGCTCGAGCGGCGAATGGAACGGATCGATGAACCGGCGTATGCCCTGCTGCCCATCGGCGTGGTGCTCGGCGCCATCGTCCTGTTGATTCTCGAGCAGCCCGATCTCGGCACTGCCGCGTCGATCGTCGTGATCGCCGGTGTGATGATCTTTTCGGCCGGGATCAGCTATCGGTATGTGGCCGGCCTCGCGATCATGGCGATACCGACGCTCTACTTCCTGCTGCTGACCGACTACCGCTGGCGTCGAGTGCAGGCGTACTTGAATCCCTGGGCTGATCCGCTCGGCGACGGCTACCAGATGATCCAGTCGATGATTGCCGTCGGTGTCGGCGGCGTCTTCGGACGGGGCCTGATGGATGGCGTTCAGAAGCTGTTCTACGTTCCCGAACCGCACAACGACTTCATCTATGCCGTGATCTCCGAAGAGCTGGGCCTGATCGGCGCGACCGTCGTGCTCGTCTGCTTCTGCGTGATCACGTGGCGAGGTCTGCGGACGGCGATCCGGGCGCCGGACCGATTCGGTGCGTTTGTCGCCATCGGTATCACCACGATGGTGGCGTTCCAGGCGTTCTTCAATATCAGCGTTGTCCTGGGCCTGCTCCCCACGAAGGGCATTCCGCTTCCGCTCGTGAGTTATGGCGGATCGTCGCTGCTGATCAACCTAGTCGGCATGGGCATCCTGCTGAATGTGTCGCAACATGCGTCGAGCTCTCACATTGTCACGACTGCGTTGCCGACGGCGGATGCATGAAGCCCCCGAGGATCGTGATCGCCGGTGGCGGCACCGGCGGCCACCTCTATCCGGGGATCGCCGTCGCGCGGGAGATTCTGCGGCGCAGACCGGAGGCGATCGTGACGTTTGCGGGCACCGCGCGCGGCATCGAGGCGCGGGTCGTGCCGAGGGAGAAATTCGAGCTGGACGTGCTGCGGAGCGCCGGTCTCAAGGGGAAGTCGCCGGCAGCGCTCGTGCGAGGCCTGGCGCTTCTCCCGCTCAGTGCCGTCGATGCGTGGACCATCATTTCGCGTCGCCGGCCGGACCTGGTGATCGGGGTGGGAGGCTACAGCTCCGGACCGGTGGTCGCGCTGGCGGCCGCGCGGCGGATCCCGACGCTGCTCCTCGAGCAGAACGCGGTGCCCGGCTTCACCAACCGGGCGCTGGCCAACGTGGTGAGTGCGGTGGCGGTGACATTCGAGTCGACGGTTGGTTACTTCGGAAGGAGGGGGTTTGTCGCAGGCAATCCGGTCCGCCCAGAGTTTTTCGTCGACGGTAACAGCCATGCGGCTCCAGCGCCGCCAAGGGTTCTGATCTTTGGCGGCTCCCAGGGCTCGCACGCGATCAACGTGGCCTGTATGGAGGCGGCGCCGCGGCTGGCAGCGGACAGTCGCCGGCTGGCAATCACGCATCAGACAGGAGAGCGCGATCTGGAGCGGGTCCGGGACGCCTACCGGCGCGCGGGGCTCGATGCCCGGGTGGAACCGTTCCTCTTCGCCATGGACCGGGAAATAAAGGACGCCGACCTGATAATCAGTCGCGCCGGCGCCACCACGCTCGCCGAGTTGACGGCCGCCGGACGTCCGGCAGTGCTGATTCCGCTGCCGACCGCGGCCGATGATCATCAGCGGAAGAATGCCGAGCTGCTCCGAGAGGCGGGCGCGGTCGAGGTGATCGAGGAAAAGGACTTGAGCGGGGAGGTACTCGCCGAGCGCGTCCTGTCGCTGACAGGTTCAGCGGAGCGGCTTGCGTCGATGTCGAGCGCGGCACGGCGGCTGGCGCGTCCGGACGCGGCACGGCTCATCGTGGACCGTGCGTTGGAACTCGCGAGCAGGTGAGAACGTGCTAGGTCGGACCCGCCGAATCCACTTCGTTGGCATCGGCGGGATCGGGATGAGCGGAATCGCCGAGTTGCTCGCGAACCTCGGATACGACGTCAGCGGATCCGATGCGAAGCGCTCGGACGTGACAAGGCGGCTGGAGACCCTTGGCGTGACCGTCGCGACCGGTCATGACGGCACTCACGTGGGAGAGGCGGACGTCGTCGTGGTGTCGTCGGCGATCGGACCGGACAACCCGGAGGTCGCTGAAGCGCGCCGACGTCACGTGCCGGTGATTCCCCGGGCCGAGATGCTGGCCGAACTGATGCGGCTTCGCTACGGCATCGCGATCGCGGGTGCGCACGGGAAAACGACGACGACCTCGATGATTGCATTGGTTCTCGATCGCGCGGGCCTCGACCCGACCGCGGTGATCGGCGGAAGACTCAGTGCGTTTGGCAGTAATGCGCGTCTAGGCAAAGGCGACTGCATGGTGGTTGAAGCGGATGAGAGCGACCGATCGTTCCTGAAGCTGTCGCCCGCCATTGCGGTCATCACGAACATCGATCGCGAGCACATGGAAAGCTATGGAACGTGGGACAACCTGCAGCAGGCGTTTGCGGACTTCGCGAACAAGGTGCCCTTCTATGGGGCGGTTGTCGCGTGTGCCGATGACGCGCCCGTGCGTGCCCTGCTGCCGCGATTGACACGCCGGGTGATCACGTATGCGCTCGAAGCGGAGGCCGACGTCATCGGCCGCGGCATGCAGCTCGAGGCCTTCGGCTCGAAGTGCACCGTCGCCCAGCGGACTGCCGCGGGCGTCGTCGACCTCGGCGTCCTCCAGTTGCGCGTCCCGGGCCGCCACAACGTTCTCAACGCGCTCGCTGCGACCGCGGTCGGCCTGGAAGTCGGCCTTCCGTTCGATCGGATGGCGGCCGCGTTCGAGGAGTTTCGAGGAGCAGAGCGGCGCTTTCAGACGCGCGGCGAAGCCGGCGGAGTGCTCGTCGTCGACGACTATGGCCATCACCCGACGGAGCTTGCGGCGGTGCTGGCCGCCGCCAGAGCAGGCATCGATCGCCGCATCGTCGCGGTGTTCCAGCCGCACCGCTACAGTCGGACCCAGCAGCTCATGGACGACTTCGGTCCCGCGCTCAGCGGAGCGGACCGGATCGTGTTGACGGACATCTACGCCGCCGGCGAGGCTCCGATTCCCGGGATCACCGTGGACGTGCTCGCGGCTGCTATTCGCCGCGCGACGACGGTGCCGGTGGATGTCATCGTGCGCCTCGAGGATGTGCCCGCGGCGGTCGTGCGGGTGATGCAGCCGGGTGACATCGTTCTCACGCTGGGCGCCGGCTCGATCGGCTCGATCGGCGACAGGATCCTTGAGGCGATACGGCAGCAGGGGAGACCGGTTTGAAGGTCACGGTTCCGGCGGAAAAGAACTTCAGGCGCGCCAAGGCGGTGAAACCGGTCAAGAAGAAGCCCGGCAGCCGGTGGTTCTCGCTACGCGCGGCCGGGGTCTGCGCGGCCGCGGCCCTCGGGCTGTTCAGCACGTACAAGACGATCCACCTGGTGCTTCACGCCTCCTCGCTCCGGGTGCAGAGTGTCATCGTCAAGGGCAAGGTCCCGTTGTCGGGCGGAGACGTCGAGGCAGCGCTCGACGACCTTCCCGGCTCCAGCATTCTCACGGCCGACCTCGACAAGTACCGGACTCGGTTGCTGGAGCTGCCATGGGTGGCCGACGCGGCACTCCGCCGCGTGCTGCCGTCGACCGTCGAGGTCTTTGTGTCGGAGCGACAGCCCATCGGGCTGTGCCGGATCGGCGATGAGCTCTATCTGCTCGATCGGTCCGGCACGATCATCGACGAGTTCGGTCCGAAATACGCGCAGTTCAACCTGCCGATCATCGACGGGGTCCGCGTCCGGTCGGCCGGGGACCTGACCGTCGACCCTCGACGAGTCGCACTGGCCGCCCGGGTCATCGACAGCGTGGCGGCCAACAGGAGTCTCGCGGCGCGCGTGTCGCAGATCGACGTCGGCGATGTCCACGACGCCGTGGTTCTGCTCGATGACGATCCGGCGCTGCTGCACCTTGGCAGCATCAGGTTCGCCGAACGGCTGCAGGGCTACCTCGATCTGGCGGGAAGACTCCGTGAAACCGTGCCCGAGATCGACTATGCCGATCTGCGGTTCGATGACCGTATCTACGTTCGGCCGACAGGGTCGGCCGTTGTGCAGGCAGCCCTCAGGCCGCCTGCCAGGAAATAAAAGGGGGAGCCTGTGGCGCGCAAGGAACGGTATGTAGTCGGCCTCGATGTCGGCACGTCCAAGATCACGGCGATCGTCGGTGAGATCACCGATGAAGGCGGCCTCGACATTATCGGGATCGGGCTGGCCGATTCGAAGGGAATCAGGCGCGGCGTCGTGGTGAACCTCGAGGCGGCCGTCGAGTCGATCAAAAAAGCGATCGACGAAGCCGAGCTGACCGCGGGTGTGGAGATCGATTCGGTGCACCTCGCGTTGTCGGGTGCCCACGTGAAGGCGTTCAACAGCCGTGGTGTGGTCGCGGTGGCTGGGAAGAACCGTGAGATCACCCGTGAAGATGTGCGACGGGCAATCGATGCGGCGAAAGGCGTCGCCCTGCCCAGCGGCCGCGAAATTCTTCATGTCCTCCCCCAGGACTTCGTCGTGGACGAGCAGGACGGAATCGGCGCCCCGGTCGGCATGACCGGGTCTCGGCTCGAAGTGAACGTCCACGTCGTGACCGGCAGTGCATCCTCCACGCAGAACACCGTCGCCTGCGTGAACCGGGCGGGGGTGGCCGTGGTCGAGACGGTTCTCGAGCAGCTCGCGGCCAGCGAAGCGGTTCTCACGCAGGACGAGAAGGAGCTCGGCGTGGCGCTCGTGGACATCGGTGGCGGGACCACCGACTTCGCGATCTTCGAACGCGGCAGCCTCTGGCACACCGGTGTCGTGGCCGTCGGCGGGGACCATTTCACCAACGACATCGCGGTCGGGCTGCGAACGCCGATTCCCGACGCCGAGAAAATCAAACGGCGCTGCGGGTGCGCGCTCTCTGCGATGGTCGACGAAGATGAAACGATGGACGTGGCGAGCGTGGGCGGACGCAAGTCGAGAGTCCTGGCCCGCCGCATCCTCTCCGAAATCCTGCAACCGCGCGCGGAGGAAATCTTCCACCTGCTCTGGGACGAGATCCGTCGCGCCGGCTTCGAGAAGTCACTCAACTCCGGCATCGTGCTCACCGGCGGTGGCGCGTTGCTCGAGGGTATGTCCGAAATCGCCGAGCAGATCTTCGATCTGCCGATCCGGCGCGGAACGCCGGCGGGTGTCGGCGGGCTCGCCGACCACGTGAACAGCCCGGCGTTCGCGACCGCCGTCGGCCTCGTGATGTATGCGCACCGCAACCAGGCCGGCATGCCGGCGCAGCCGGTCGGCGCCGGTGCGTTCGGGCGTGTGGCTGGAAGGCTTCGTGGTCTGTTCAAGGAATTTCTCTGATTCATGGTCCCGGTTTGTTTCTGTGCGCGCGACGAAGTTCGCTGCTCCTGAGGAGGCGGAATGGCTGATGAAAAAACCACCAATGACCCGTTGAGGCTGCGATTGAGGCTGGACGACGAGGCTCGCAGCGGTGCACGCATCAAAGTTGTCGGCGTAGGAGGTGGCGGCAGCAATGCCGTGAACCGGATGGTCTGCGCCGGCCTGGACGGCGTCGAGTTCATCGTCGCCAACACGGACCTGCAGTCCCTGCGGCTGAACCCGGCGGCGAGCAAGCTGCAGATCGGCGCCAAGCTGACGAAAGGTCTCGGGGCGGGCGCGGATCCGAACGTTGGCCGCCAGGCAGCCCTCGAAGACACCGAGAAACTGATCGAAGTCCTGGACGGCGCCGACATGGTGTTCGTCACGACGGGCCTCGGCGGCGGCACCGGCACAGGCGCGGCGCCCGTCATTGCCAGCCTCGCAAGTGAGCTCGGCGCGCTGACCATCGCCGTCGTCACCAAACCGTTCAAGTTCGAAGGAAAGAAGCGCGCAATGCAGGCGGAGCGCGGCCTCGAAGAACTGCGGGAATGCGTCGATACCGTTATCACGATCCCCAACGAGCGACTGCTCGCGACGATCGGGCGGACGACGTCGTTGACCGACGCGTTCGCGAGTGCCGACGACGTGCTGAGGCAGGCGATCCAGGGCATCTCGGACTTGATCCTCGTGCCCGGGCTCATCAACCTCGACTTCGCCGACGTCAAGACGATCATGTCCGGTATGGGCTTGGCGATCATGGGCACCGGCCACGCCGAAGGTGAGCAGCGCGCGATGATCGCGGCAAACGCCGCGATCTCGAGTCCGCTGCTGGAGGACGCATCCGTGAAGGGGGCCCGCGGGGTCATCATCAACGTGACCGGGGGCAACGATCTGTCGCTGATGGAGGTCAGCGAAGCCTCCGCGGTCATCCAGGAGGCTGCACACGAAGAAGCCAACATCATCTTCGGCGCGGTGGTCGACCCGAGGATGGACGGGCAGGTCAAGATCACGGTCATCGCCACCGGATTCGATCGCGGGATCCCGCAGCGCTCCGTCGGATCTGGAGCCGACACCCCGGTCGACCTGCGATCGTATTCGGCCCGCAGGCAGGAGACGCCCGAGAAGATCGCGATGGGCGGTGGTGGATCGCGTGGCATCGTCAATCTGAGCCGGCGTCCCGCGCTGGATCTCCCGCTCATGGCTGTGAACGATTCCGGGCGCGGACCGGTGGATTCGGGAGGCGACTTCGACGCGCCGTCCCCGCTCGACGTTCCGGCATTCCTGCGCCGTCAAAACGAGTAGATGACTCGGCGACCGCGGCGTGCGGCGTGATGCCTGCGCCGTCATACGTGTCCGGGACCGCCTCGAGCGGTCTCGGAGCCGCGTGGTAAACTAGATAAATCCAAGGCACGCGCGAACGCCGCCTCTTGAGCTCCATCGCGCGCACCGGCTCGACGTCTCCGTCGTTCTCCCAACGCATCCCGCGGCCCTGAACAGCAAAGCCGCTCATCTCGAATGAAGAAACTGCAGCCCCGCGAGCGCGCGCGTGACGTTCTCTCGCGCGAAGTCGGCTACGTGCGCAAGACGCACGGCGGCCGGCTGCGCGTCGCCCTCGTCTTCCCGAACACCTACTTCGTCGGCATGTCCAGCCTCGGGTATCAGACCGTCTACCGGCTCTTCAACGACCTCGACGATGTCGTGTGCGAGCGTGCCTTTCTTCCGCCCAAGCAGGAGCTGCAGGATCAGCTCGCGTCGGGCACGCAGCTCGTGACGCTCGAATCGCAGACCCCGGTTTCGGAGTTCGACGTCATTGCGTTCTCGGTGTCCTTCGAGTGGGACTACACCAACATCGTCACCATGCTCCGCCTGGCGAAGCTCCCCGTTCGGGCCGCCGCCCGGAACGCCCGGCACCCTCTGGTGGTGGTCGGGGGCGCCGTGACGTTCGTGAACCCCGAGCCCCTGGCGCCGTTTGCCGACGTGATTGCCGCCGGCGAAGGAGAAGTGCTGATCCCGTCGCTGATGAGCGGCCTGCGCGAGGCGTCCGACCGTGAGGACTTGCTGCGACGACTCGCCGCTGAGCGCGGCTTCTACATTCCATCGTTCTACGACGTGCATTACGCGGACGATGGGACCATCGCAGCCTTCGTGGCGAAACCCGGCACCAACGCGCCGCCGGTAGTGAAGAAGGCCGCCGTCAAGTCGACTGAACGCCTCGATCCACCCGCAACGTCGATTTTCACGCCGGACACGGAATTCGGCTCCCGCTTCCTGATCGAGGTAGTGCGCGGATGCGCGAATCTCTGCCGGTTCTGCTGGGCTGGCTACAACTACCTGCCGGTCCGCGCGTTCAGCGCCGACCGGATCCTGGAGCTCGCCCGCCAGGCCAAGGTGCATTCGTCCAAGGCGGGCCTGGTGTCGATCGCGCTGTGCGACCACCCCGAGATCGAGCGGATCCTGACGAGTCTCCTCGACATGGGCTATTCCATCAGCCCCGCCTCCCTTCGGCTCGACGACCTGACGGCCCCGATCATCGATCTGCTTCGGCGAAGCGGCGAGAAGTCCATCACCATTGCGCCCGAGGCCGGATCGGATCGATTGCGACGCGTGATCAACAAAACGGTCACCAACGAGGAGATCCTGCACGCGGCGGAACTGATCTTCGGTGGCGGCATGGACAACCTGAAGCTCTATTACATGATCGGGTTGCCGACCGAACAAGACGAGGACCTCGAGGGGATCCGCGACTTGACGGTCCAGATGCGCGAGATCATGCTCAAGCACGGGCGCAGCCGCGGCCGCCTCGGTCGCATCGTCGGCAGCGTCAACCCGCTGATCCCGAAGCCGGGGACCGCATACCAGTGGTTGCCGATGGAAGACCCCGTTGTCACCGAGCGCAAGGCGAAGCGACTGAGACAGATGCTGTCGGGCATCGATAACGTTTACTTCAACATCAAGTCTGAACGTCATTCGTATTACCAGGCGCTGCTCTCGCTCGGTGACAGACGGATGGCCCCGGCCATCGAAGCCGCGGAGCGCAATGGAGGCAACTGGCGCGCCGCGGTGGCGGAGGCGGGTCTCGATGCCTCGTTCTACATCTTCCGCGACCGCTCGGCGGACGCCGTGCTGCCGTGGGACATCATCGATGGCGGCATGAAGGCGTCCTTCTTCAAGTCGGAGTTCGAGAAGGGACTCCGCGCCGAGTGGACCCTGCCACCAAAGCGGCAGAAAGAAAACGCGAAGTTTCTGCCAGTGCTCGGATGAAGCTCAGAACCCGGAAACCCGGAATCCGGGCTCCGGACCCCGGGCTCCGGCCCCCGACCCCGGCCCTCAGAAGTTCAATTCAGCCTTGGCCTGGTGAGTTCGAGCTCTGAGTTCTGAGTTTCTTCAGGCCGTTGTCGGCTGATCGGCGTGTTCCGCCTCGTAGGCGCCGTATGCCTCGAGGACGAGATCCCGGACGCGATCCTGGCCCGTCGCGTCGACTACCGGCCGCAGCAGCGAAAAGCTCCGGCGCTCGCCGTTGACGGAATACTGGCGCGCGGGGAACGTCACGTTTCTCCCGTTGCCGGTCTTGCGCTCCCAGACCGAGAACCCGATCAGCTTCAAGCCTTCGAGCGGCCCGCTCGTGAAATGAAGCTCGGCGTCCGCCAGTTTCCCAGGCGGGTTCCCTTTGTCGTTCGGCAGGATCTTGATCGTCATCGCATCTCCCCAATTGTGCGCCCCGGGTCCGCGTGTCGGTAGTTCGGCGGCCGGGGACGGTGTCCGATTGGACTAGGGCAAGTGGGATGCCCTTCGGGTATCGCGGGAAACGCGGTTGGATGGTGTTGACTGACGGCGACTTATGGCGTGCGTCGCGAGCGCCTGCGATGAGGGGGGCTGGGCGGCGCGCGGATCTACGTCAACTCGCGGAGTCGTCTGATGCGAAGAGCAGGACCTGCGCCATGGCCAATGCGTCGGAATGGGTGATCGTCAGCAGCGATTTCTGCACCTTCATCTGGTCGGCTCGGCGTGCGGCGCCCCCGTGCAACCGGAGTTGCGGCGGGCCGGCGTAGCGAATGACCTCGATGTCCCGCCAGAGGACGCCGCGCGAGTGCCCGGTGCCCAGCGCTTTCATGCACGCCTCTTTTGCGGCAAACCGACCGGCCAGGTGGGGGGCAGGATCGCGACGCCGCGTACAATAAGCGATCTCCCCATCAGTGAAGACCCGGCGGAGAAAACGGTCGCCGTAGCGTTTGAAAACGTCAGCGATGCGCGGGATGTCGGTCGCATCGAAACCCAGCCCGATGATGTTCATGCCTGTTCCCCAGCCTAACGATGGATTCGAATGGACGCAAGCACCGTGGGGCCCAGTGGTGCGATGCACGGCGCTGCAGGCGATTGCGCCGCACTTTTATACCGCGGCGACGCTAGACTTGCGTGACGATCCCGACGAGTGGCAGTCGGTGGCGACGTTTGCAGGAGTGGATGCGGACCGTTTGCGCCTCCTGCACCAGGTCCACGGACGCACGGTGGTGACCGCCACCGGGAAGCCCTGGATACTGCCGGAAGCCGACGCCGTCATCACCGATGATGCCGACGTCGCCCTTGTCGTCCGGGTGGCCGACTGCGCTCCGATCCTGATCGCGGATCGACGCCTCGGCGTGATATCAGCCGTTCATGCGGGCTGGCGCAGCACGATGCTTCGGATCGCGCCGGCCGCAGTCGCGGCGTTGGCCGGGACCTATGGCTCGCGCGTCGAGGACCTGCTTGTCGCAATCGGACCCTCGATCGGCGCATGCTGCGCGGAGATGGGCGAGGAAGTCGTGGAGGCATTCCGCGCGGCGGGTCACGATGCTCCCGCCCTGCAACGCTGGTTCAGCCGTGAGACGGGAAAGCGCCCACACCTCGATCTGTGGCGTGCGAACCGAGAGCAACTCGAAGACGCCGGCATTGCCGGCGGATCGATTTACCTGGCTGGCCTGTGCACGCGAACGCATCATGACGTGTTCCACTCGTACCGCGCCGCGGGGCAGGCAGCGGGGCGGATGGCGGCGGTGATCCGGACAGGCGCACGATGAACGGCATCGTGAACACCGCGCGCTAACTGACATCCACCTGCGTCGTCGAACACTTGGGGGTTCAGTGTTGAACGACGACACGAGCGCTTTCCGCGTCGCAGCAGCAGCGGCCGTGCCAGCGCTGCGCGCTTCTCGGGTAGATCCGATGTCGGCGCTAAAAATGAGCTAGAAGAGTTCTCCCTGGCCGGACGGGCCGGAGTGATGATACGGCGCGTTGCGCAGGGTCTCTTCGGCTTCGTCCATGCCGACATTCGAGAGCCGGTCGGCCTCTTTGTTTTGTTCGCGACGCACGTGTTCGAATGTGACGCGATCCAGCTGCCCGATCAGCGCCCGAGCCTTCGCGGCGAGGGGCTGGAGCCCGGCGTGCTTGACCTTGTACTCGCCGCGCATCTGCTTGACGAGGAGCTCGGAATCCGCCCTGATGCGCACAACCGCATGACCGTGATCCACGGCCCATCGCAACGCCGCCAGCAGGCCGTTGTATTCCGCGACATTGTTGGTGGTGACTCCGAGGCCGCCGTGCAGCTCTTCCACCGACTCGTCTGGCAGCTGGATGTAAACGCCGAATCCCGCCGGGCCGGGGTTGCCCCGGGCGCCACCGTCGATGTACGCCGTAATCAACTCTGTGCCGTCGGGGCCGGGGCAGGCGGAGGGACAAAATACAGGATCCGCGTGCAGCTGTCGCACTGGACGATCGACGCGTTCCGGCGGACCTCGTTGAACATCTGCGGCCGGAGCCGTACGTGGCAGACGACGCAGAGGCCCTCCCGGGCTTCGGCGACGGCGATGCCTTTCCGTCCGTGGGCCACTCGGTCGAAGATGACCAAGGATTGCTTCGAGATCTGCGAGACCACCTGGGCCCGCTCGGTCGTCAGCCGTTGCAGCTCGGCCTCCCGGATCGCGATCTCGCTCTCGAGCGCCTTCCGCTCCGCCGAGATCCCGGCCTGTTCGGACGTCATGGACGTTTCGGCCGTTTTGAGCTCGGCGGATTCCTTCTCGCTGATCTCCATGAGGTCGAGCAGCCGATCCTCCTGCGTCCGCACCAGCCCCTCCGCGGTGACGATCTCGGTCTGCATCGCCTGGTATTCCTTGTTGGTCTTGACCGCCATCAGCTGGTCTTTGTACTTGGACAAGCGAGCCTGAACGGTGGCGACCTCTTTTTCGATCTCACGGCGGGTATTCGACGTCGCGGCGATCCGGTCCTTCACGCTCTGCACGGCGGCGGCGCGCTCCGCTGCCCGCGATTCCAGCGCTTGTTGCGCCCCGGGGATGTCCGCGACGCGGCGACGCGCGCGATCGGTGGCGGAGTCGATTTCCTGGAGGTGAATGAGGTGCTGAAGGTCAGGGAGCATCAAGGGGAGACGTTGATCTCTGTACCCGCTGAAGGTTGCAACGGCCTCGCGCGAGTGAATGTCGAAGTGTATCATCCCCGACATGCGCTGCTAGGGTGGCCGCGCCCCGGCAGGGTCACTTCATCCATGGATCAGCACGATCAACCGACGTTGTACACGGAACTGGCGTCCTGGTGGCCGTTGATGTCGGCGCCCGCCGACTACGCTGAAGAAGCCGCCACCTACCTCGGATTTCTGAACGAAGCGATCGCGCGATCTCCACGGACGCTGCTCGAACTCGGAAGCGGGGGTGGGAACAATGCCTCCCATATGAAAGGGTCGTTCGAGCGTGTCGTCCTGGCGGACCGTTCGCCCGGGATGCTCGAGGTCAGCCGTCGCCTCAATCCGGAGTGCGAGCATGTCGCGGGGGACATGCGCACGGTCAGGCTGGCAGCGCTGTTCGACTGTGTGTTCGTCCACGACGCGGTGATGTACATGGCAACCGAGGAGGATCTCCGCGCAGCGGTGGCGACGGCGTTTGTGCATTGCCGGCCCGGAGGGACGGCGTTGTTCGCGCCGGATTTCGTGAAAGAGAACTTCCGGAGCGCCACAGACCATGGCGGTCACGACGGCACCGGACGAAGCCTGCGATATCTGGAATGGTGCTGGGATCCCGATCCCTCAGACTGCACCTATACGGTCGACTACGCCTACATCCTGCGCGAGCCTGACGGCGAGGCCCGCGTCGTTCACGATCGTCACGTCGAAGGGCTGTTCCCGCGCGGCACCTGGCTGCGGATACTTTCAGCGGCAGGGTTCGAACCCAGGGTGGTGCCCTTCGAGCACTCCGAACTCGAATCGGGTTACGAGCTCTTCGTGGCGCACAAACCCGGGGTGTGAGTCGGCGCCGCTAACCAACGACTTCCGCGGCTCCGCTGGCGATGGCTCGCTCGATCAGGCGGCGCATCTCGGTATCCGCCTTCGCCGAGGCTTCCTCCATCTTCCGCCCCAGGAGGTCCATCTCCCGCCCGAGGATCTCCATCTGATCGCCGAGCTCACGCATCGGTTTGTCGAGCTCCTGCATCTTTTCCCCCAGCAGCGCCATCTCGCGGTCCAGAGTACGCATCTGCTGGTCGAGCTCCTGCCGCTCGCGTTCGATCTCGGCGCGCTCGACGCTGGTCAGACGGCGTCCTTCGCGGCTGGCCAGCAATCCCTGACGAGAGCCGACCTGACCCTGGCGGGTTCCGATCAGGCCCTGTTCCGCACCGAGCTTGCCTTGATTGGCCCCAAGCTCCCCCTGCCGGGTGCCGAGAGCGCCCTGTTTCTCGCCGACCTTCCCTTGCTCGTCGCCGACGCGGCTGACCGTCTCCCAGATGTTCTGCAGCTCGCGTAACAGGTTGGGATCCCGAACGACGTATTGCTTGCCGTCCTTGATGAGCCAGAGCAGCTGTTCCCCCGACTTCTGCAGGCGTCGGGCGCGTTCGACGTCACCGGTGCTGCCCGACATCGTGGTCTGGCGGTTCCCTCTCAGAAACACGAACCGAAGGTCGTCCTCAGGCGCGGTTCGACGTTTGGATTGCGGCTCTGGTGGCACTTCTGACTGACGGACGACCGGCGCCTTCGCCGGTACGACGGCCTCACTGCCGGCGGCAACGGGCGCCGAGGGGCGCGCGACCAGCCTCAAAGGAGCGATCGCGAAGACGGCGAGCGCGACGGTGGCGGATGCGACGATCCGCCCGCGAACGGACGGCTTCGATGGATGGCTGAGCATGGTGATCCTCCGTTTCAAACTCGAAAACGACCAGGCGGCGCCAGCGGCGCCGAGGGTGGCGGGCGGCCGGGCCACGCCGAGATCGAGCAGCAGGCGCCCATACGCCTGCGGTGCCGTCTCGAGCGCCGCGAGAACGGCGGCATCGCAGGCCGCCTCCCGCCAGAACACGTACTCCCGCGCGGCGAGCCTCGCGAGTGGATGGAAGAAGAAGATGCGCTCGGCCACCGCCGGTATGCAGCCAAGCCAGACGTCGCCGCGGCGCACGTGCGCCAGCTCATGACAGAGCGCCATGCGCTGTTGGTCCTCGGACAGCTGCGAGAAGCGTGTCGCGGGGACGAGTATCACCGGATCGCGCAAGCCGGTGATGAGCGGGGACTCGACTTCGTCGGAGAGCCTGACCCTGGGTACGCGGTGCAGTCCGACGATCGCAGCGAGATCGTCGACGGACTGCTGCAGACGCGAGCCCGCGCAGATCGAGCGCATGACGACGCGACGCGATTGCCGCCACCGCCATGCGGCCAATCCGCCGGAAACCGCCACGCCGAGGGCCCAGAGGCTGACCAGTACAGACGTCCAGCTGAGGGCGTTGCTCCGGCTGTTGCCGCCGCCACCGCGCGCGCCCGCCGGTGGTTCGATCGTCCCTTCGTCAGCCGCGCGCGTCGATGGGGTCGAGATGGAGGATCCACCTGTCGCGACGAGGGGCATCGTGCCCGGAAGGATCGGGACCCCGACGGGGGTGACCCAGGCGAGGGTCATGACGAATTTCGCCGCCGCGCACCACCACAATGTGGCCCTGGCGGCAGGGGACAGCCGCACGGCGTGATTGATGATCCACACCACGCCGACGATCAGCCCGCCGTCGACAGAAGCGCGCGCGAGTATGTCGATCATCATTGGTCCCTTCGCTGCGCCGCATCCAGCCTCGCGACGATCCGCTCGAGGTCGCGCCGTTCCTTCTCCGACAATTCACCCGCCTCCGACAGATACGCGAGGAAAGGGGACACGGACCCATCGAGATTCCGCTCGACGAACCGCTGGACGGCGCCCTTCAGCAGCTCGGCGGACGACGAGAGCGAGCGGTAACGGTAGACACCGTCCGCCACCCGGCGTGACAAGTGCCCCTTGCGGCGCAAGCGTTCCATCATCGTCAGCACCGTTGACCTCGCCAGGCCGCGGCCGCTGCCGAATGCGTCGGCGGCCTCCCCGACGGTGACGCCCCCTCGGTCGGCGATGTGCCGCAGGAGAGCCATTTCCTGTTCGCCGATCGATGATTCGGAAGGGGCCATGGTGCTTACACGTGTCGTCAACAAGCCGCAGGATACCAGTGCCTACAATTGTAGTCAAGGCCGCCCGGGATTGCGGGTATCCTCTGCAGGGCCCGACCGGGTTCAGGAGGTTTCGTGACCAGGGAGAAGAAATGACCCGCGCCAGGGTGTCGGCGCATGAAGCGCTCGACCGTCTGCGCTCCGGGAACCGGCGATTCGCCGAACGGATGCAGGGCGGCGAGGGCCTCGCAACCGCGTCGCGTTCCGCGCAGTTGCCGACCGACCAGCAGCCGTTCGCGATCGTTCTCGGATGTTCCGACGCGCGTGTGCCCGCGGAGATCGTGTTCGACCAGGGCCTGGGGGATCTGTTCGTCATCCGCGTTGCCGGCAACATCGTGGCGCCGTCGCAGGTGGGCAGCGTTGAATTCGCGGCGGCGCGCTTCGACACGCGGCTGGTGGTGGTGCTCGGGCATTCCGAGTGCGGCGCCATCCTCGCGACGATCGAAGAGCTGCAGCGCCCTCAGGATGGTCACTCGCACAACATCCGGTCGATCGTCGACCGCATCCGGCCCTCAGTCGAGGAACTACTGACGACCCCGCTGAAGGACGACCTCGACGAGCTCGTCCGGCACGCGGTCCGGGCCAACATCCGTGTCTCGGTGAATCACCTGCGCCACGGCTCCGACGAGATCGAGCAGCTGATACAGAACGAGGGACTCGTGGTGGTGGGGGCCGAGTATTCGCTGGACACCGGGATGGTGGACTTCTTCGACGGCGCCCAGCACCTGCTGAAGACACCGCGGCGATAGAGCCGCGCTGCGGTGGATGTCCATGGCAGGCGGGAGCGAAGGATGGGCCCACCAGGACTCGAACCTGGAACGAGCCGGTTATGAGCCGGCGGCTCTAACCATTGAGCTATGGGCCCGGGGAAGGCTAACACAATGCTGAAGGGTGAATGCTGAATGCTGATGTAAGGACGAATTCGGCATTGCCCCCGTACTTCCACATTCAGCCTTCAGCATTGCCCTACGTTCTTCCCTCCAGAAAAGCACGTAGCTTTCGGGACCGCGAGGGGTGACGCAGCTTGCGGAGCGCCTTGGCCTCGATCTGGCGGATCCGCTCGCGGGTGACGGCGAAGCTCTGGCCCACTTCCTCGAGCGTGTGCTCGCTCCCGTCGCCGACCCCGAAGCGCATCTTGATGACTTTTTCCTCACGCGGGGTTAGGGTCTTGAGGACGGAGTCGGTCTGCTCCTTGAGATTCAGGTTGATCACCGCATCAGAGGGGGACACGACTTGGCGATCTTCGATGAAGTCGCCAAGATGCGAATCTTCCTCCTCCCCGATCGGGGTCTCGAGCGAGATCGGCTCCTGGGCGATCTTCAGGACTTTCCGCACCTTCGACACGGGAATGTCCATCCGCTTCGCGATTTCCTCGGAGGTCGGCTCCCGTCCGAGCTCCTGCACGAGCGCCCGGGACGTGCGAATCAGCTTGTTGATCGTTTCGATCATGTGAACCGGGATGCGGATCGTCCGCGCCTGGTCGGCGATCGCCCGCGTGATCGCCTGCCGGATCCACCACGTGGCGTAGGTCGAGAACTTGTAGCCGCGGCGGTACTCGAACTTGTCGACCGCCTTCATCAGCCCGATGTTGCCTTCCTGGATCAGATCGAGGAACTGCAGGCCGCGATTCGTGTATTTCTTGGCGATCGATACGACCAGGCGGAGGTTGGCTTCGACCAGCTCTTTCTTGGCCTGTTCGGCCTGGGCCTCACCCTTGATGATGGTTTCAAGGGTGTGCATCAGCCGGTCGGGCGTTTCCTCGAGCCCCTCGGCCGTCGACTTCATCTGCGCCTTGACGTCCTTCTGGCGCTTCAGCAGGTTCTTCTTCTCTTCTTCCTTCAGCCGGCTCTTGCGGCCGGTCTTCGGGTTCACCTGGCGTTCGATGTGATCCACCTCGCGCTTGAGCCGCATCACCGATTCGACCCGCTCTTTCATCAGGTCGATGAGGCGGCGCTTCACGATCTCGGTGAATTCGATCTTGCGGATCAGGCGGGACAGTTCGATGCGCGCGCGAAGCGTTTCCCAGCGTGCGCGCCGGTACTTCTTCTTCTCCCGCGTCGTCGTGCCTTTATTGGTGTTGTCGAGCTTTTCCTTCGCCTTCTCGACGCTCTGCCAGCCCTTGCTGACGCCTTCGATCTGCTTGAGGATCTGCTTCTTGCGGTGCTCGATCTTCTCGTCGGTGATCTCTTCGTCGTTGAAGATGACCAGCTCGCGCACGCCACGCTCGTCAGCCTTGAGCTCGTCCCCCATGGTCATGATCGCGCGGGCAATCGTCGGCGTCCGGGAGATCGACTTGATGACCGCGAGCTTGCCGCGCTCGATGCGCTTGGCGATCTCGACTTCTCCTTCGCGGGTGAGGAGGGGCACCGTGCCCATCTCGCGGAGGTACATGCGAACCGGATCGTTCGTTTTGTCGAGGGCTCCGGGCGTGAGATCGAGCTCGATCTCCTCGGCCCCCTCGCCGGTGCGATCGAGCTGCTTCTCTTCGCGGAACGTCTTCTCGGAGTCGACGACCTCGATGCCCGCGCTGCTGAACGTGCTGAACAGGTCATCGAGCTCTTCCGACGACGTGATGTCGGCGGGCAGCATGTCGTTGACTTCGTCGTACAGCAGGTAGCCTTTTTCCTTACCGATCGAGATGAGCTGTCTCACCTCGTCGTATCTCTCTTCGATCGACAACGCCATGTATTCCGAACCTCTCTTACCGGGGTCAGGCTCCCTTCGTAAAGGTGCCTGCCCCCATTTCCTCAATACGCCGCAGCAAGTCCCGCTTGCGCGCCCACAGGGTCACGATCTCATCTTCGTACCGCGCTCCACCCTGCTCCTGAAGGCGGTCTATTTCACGTTGGACCTCGGCACGCTCCCGGTCGAAGCGGCGCTTCTTCAGCGCCATGACACAGTCTGAGGGGTGTGCCGGCGAACTGGCGGGCCGGCCCAGTTCGGACACCAGCCTGGCCTCCCCCTTAGTTAGACGCTCAATCAGCGTGGCCGGTAAAGACTCCGGTGGCGTTTCCTGCAGGGACAGCGCCTGACGAAGGATCAGCTGGGAGGCCAGCCCCGACAGATCCTCGTCGTCAAGCGTGAGCAACGCTTCCAGCCCGTCGGCAGGTTGGTGGAGGAGCGCCCAGATCAGGCCTTTTTCGGCCGGTTTCAGTTGCGTGAGGACGGGAATCGTCCGATCCTCGACGGTCGTCTGTTTTTGAACTGCGGCCTTCCGAATTTCCGCTCGAACAACCTCTTCCGTAATCCGGGCCTTATGAGCGAGGCGGTCGCCGAACTGATCCCGGCTCGCCGCATCAGGGATCCTGGCGGCCACTGTCAACATTCTGCCAAGAAACTCGCGCCGGCTGTCATCCCGGTTGAAATCGTGCTCCGCGGCGGTACGGTCCAGCAGGTAATCCAGATATTGCCTCGAACACCGCAGTCTCTCCTGGTACGCCGGTCCGCCGTTCTTCCGTATGAAGTTATCGGGATCATCGCCGGCCGGGAGCATGGCGACGTTGACCTGGAAACCTTCGGTCACCAGCAACTCCGACGACCGCGCGGCCGCCCCCTGCCCGGCCGCGTCCGGGTCGAAGCTGAGGACGACTTTGGACGCGAAACGTTTCAGCAGCCGGACCTGCGCCGGCGTCAGGGCCGTCCCCGATGAGGCGACCACGTTCGTGATGCCCGCCTGGAACGCCTGGGCCCAGTCGAAGTATCCCTCGACCATGACGGCGTGTTTGGTCCGGCTGATGGCCGACTTGCTCAAGTGGAGACCGTACAGCGTCTTGCCTTTCGTGTAGATCGGCGTCTCCGGCGAGTTCAGGTACTTTGGTTGCTGGCCGGCTTCCATGGCGCGGCCCCCGAACGCGATGATCGCGCCGTTGTCCCTGTGAATCGGGATCATGATCCGGGTCCGGAATCGATCCACGACCGTCCCTTCGTCCCGCTGCACGACCAGGCCGGTACGCGCGAGTAGGCCGGCAGAAAATCCGGCCGTGAGCAGATGGGTTTTGAGCGCTTCCCGTGACGAGGGAGCGTAACCGATTCCCTGGCGTTCCAGCATTTCGGTGGTGACCCCGCGTTCCCCCAGCAAGCGGCGCGCGGGGGCCCCGGCGGGTGTCTGCAACTGTTCGCGGAACCAGAGGGCGGCGAGTTCGTGCGCTTTCAGCAGCGCCTCGCGGTCCCGGCTGGCCTCGACGTCCTCTTTCGAATCCTCCCCTTCGGGGACGGTCAGACCGAACCGTCCGGCGAGCTGGCGGACCGCCTCTGGAAAGGCCAGCTTGTCGTAGAGCTCCACGAATTTGATGACGTCGCCCGCGACACCACACCCGAAACACTTGAAGTAGCCCTTGTCCCCGTGAACGTTGAACGACGGCGTCTTCTCTCCATGGAACGGGCACAGCCCCTTCCAGGACGTTCCGGCGCGCCGGAGAGGCACGCGCTCCTGAACGACCTGGACGATGTCGGCGTGCGATTTCAGGTCGTCAATGAACGACGCCGGGAAAAGCGGCATTACTCCTTCATCTCCACGACCGTTGCGCCTCCGGCTCCCTGGTTGTCCGGAGCCGGACCGTGATTCGCCACCATCGGGTGGTTCCGCAGGAACTCGGCGACGGTACGGCGCAGTTGGCCGGTGCCGTAGCCGTGGATGATGCGGAGCGTCTTGGCTTCGGTGATCAGCGCTTCGTCGAGGAACCGCTCGAGCCGCGGCAGCGCTTCGTCGACGGTGTTCCCGATCAGGTTCAGTTCGGTCGCATTGCCCGTTCGCGGCTGCAGTTCGACATTCACGCTGACTCTCGACATCTGCGCGGCGGCCACGGCGGCGGTGGTGATCACCCGCAGGTCGGTCACTCGGGACCGTAGCCGCTTCCCGCGGACGTCGACTTCCGCAGTGCCGTCGTGAACCGACTGCACGACCCCTTCGAGCCCGAGTGCACCGACGATCACGCGGTCACCGGCCGCGGCAGGCTGCGTGCGCGTGGGCATGGGCAGGGAAGCCGCGGCCGTCGCTGTGTCCGCCGGCGAAGTGGAGCGCAACCTCTCGCCGATCGCATCGATGGCAGCGCGCGCCTCTGCGCGGGCGCCGCCGGTCTGCCCGGTCGGAATCAGGCGGGCCGAACGGCGTTCAGCTTCTGATGACAGGGTGTCGGTCTTCGCCTTCAACGCCTGGAGCACAGTGTCGATCTCGCGCTTTGCGTCACGCAGACGCTCCTCGATCCGCTCGTCGAGCCGTCGACGGAACGTTTCTTCACGGTCTCGAAGCTGGTGCTCGCGGGCTTGCAGCTTCGCGACTGATTCATCGAGTGTCCGCCGTTCCCGCGCGGCCAGCCGGCGCTCGTGCTCGAGCGCCTGGACGTCCTTCTCGACGCGGGCAAGATGCTCGGCCAGCTGTGACTCGCGCTCGCTGCGTCGCGCGCGTGCCTGTTCGATGATGGATGCCGGGAGGCCAAGCCGCGTGGCAATCTCGAGCGCGAGGCTGCTCCCCGGCGACCCGTAGTTCAGGCGATACGTCGGCGCGAAGGTTGTCGGATTGAACCCGAAGCCGGCCGGGACCACGCCCGCCGTCGTTGCCGCATACGTCTTCAACGCATCGTAGTGCGTGGTCGCGACGACCTTCGCCCCTCGCTGGCGGAAGTGGTCGATCATCGCCATGGCCAGGGCGCCGCCTTCGACGGGATCGGTCCCGGCGCCGGCCTCGTCGAGCAGCACGAGCGCGGGCAGCTCCAGAGCGTCGTTCATGTCGACGATGTTCTTGATATGCGATGAGAACGTGCTCAGGTTGGCCGAGATCGATTGATCATCCCCGATGTCGGCGAAGACACAGCGGAACACCGGGATCTGTGATCCATCAGCCACCGGAATGAGGAGCCCGGCCTGCGCCATCAGAGGGAGAAGCCCGGCGGTCTTGAGCGCCACGGTCTTGCCGCCCGTGTTCGGCCCGGTGATGACCAGCACGTTGACCGGGGGGATGAGCAGTACGTCGACCGGCACCGCTCTCCCGGTCAGTAGCGGGTGGCGCGCCGCTCTCAGCTCCAACCGACCGTCCTGCGCGAGCGTCGGCTCCACGCCGTCGATGCGACTCGAGAACTGCGCTTTGGCGTGGAGGACGTCCAGCGCCGCCGCACCGTCCGCCGTCGCCTGCAGATCGCCGGCACGTCCGCGGAACAGGTCCGACAGGGCCACCAGGATCCGATGCACTTCTTCGGCCTCCTGCTGCTCGAGTGCGACGATGTCGTTGTTGATTTCGACGGTGCTGAGGGGTTCGAGATATAGGCTCGCGCCGGTGCCCGAGCTGCCGTGCACGATCCCGGGGATCGCCGATCGGTGTTCACTGCGGATGACGAGCACATATCGGCCGTTACGGTCGGTGACGATCTGCTGCTGCAGATACTTCGACGTGTCCTTGCCGCGCAGGTACGACTCCAGGGTGCCGCGCAATCGCGTTCGCTGCTTGCGCAGCCGGTCGCGGATGCTCCTCAGCTCCGGACTCGCATCGTCTGCTACTTCCCCGGCAGGATCGATCTTGGAACGGACCTCGTTGATCTCGCGGTGAAAGGAGGCGGTGCCGTCGGCAATCGCCCGCAGGATCGGGAAGGCCGACCGCGCTCGCCGGATGCCGGACGCGGTCGACTCGACTGACGCGAGAAAGGCCGCCAGCGACAGCAGCTGCAGCGGCTCGAGCGCCCGCGCGTCCACTCCTATCGATGCGAGCGTGGTCTCGAGATCCGCCGGCGCCTGGAGGGCGATCTGATTGTCGCGGAGAAAGCGGACGGTCTCGGAAGTCGCAGCAAGACTTCGGGCGACGTCCCCCGGATCGTGCGAGGGCTGGGTCGCCGCAAGGCGTGCGCCGCCCATCGGCGTCTGTGCGAGGCCACTGATGAGGGCGACGATCCGATCGAATTCGAGGGCTCGCAGGGCGCCGGGGTGCATGGCTGATTGAGGAGTGAACGCCGCCAGGGCAATCGCTAACTATAGCTCAGGCTGAGACTTGCGGCAAGGCTAGGGAAGGTGATTGATCGAGCTCGCGATCGCGGCCGCGCCGAACCCGTTGTCGATGTTCACCACCGACACTCCGCTCGCGCAGCTGTTGAGCATCGCAAGGAGCGCCGTGAGGCCGCCGAAGCTTGCGCCGTAGCCGATGCTGGTCGGGACGGCGATGACCGGCGTGTCCACCAGGCCCCCGATCACGCTCGGCAGCGCGCCTTCCATGCCGGCCACGACGATCACGACCCGCGCGGCGGTGAGCCGGTCGTGGACGGCGAGCAGCCGATGCAGGCCCGCCACCCCGACGTCATACAGCCGATCGACCGTATTCCCCATCATATCGAGGCAGACGGCGGCTTCTTCCGCCACCGGCAGGTCGGCGGTTCCGGCCGCCGCGATGGCGACAGTTCCCTTCCCGACAGGGGGCGGGCTACGCCGCAGGGATATCGTACCCGCCACGGGGTTGAAGACCGCATCTGGCAGCACCGCGACCACGGCCGTATGGGCTTCCTCGGTCGACCGGGTCACCAGGAGATTCTGGCCGGCGTTGACGATGCGTTCGGCAATCGACGCGATTTGGGCGGGTGTTTTCCCGATGCCGAAAATCACTTCGGGGAAGCCCTGTCTGATGCTGCGATGATGGTCGACCTTGGCAAATCCGAGGTCTTCGTAGGGTGCGTGGCGCAGAAATTGAAGGAGGCGGCCATGAGCGGCCTCAGGCGTTAAGGTGCCGGCACACACCGCGTCCAGGAGCCCGCGCAGCTCGAGCCGGTTCACGACCGCAAGTCCTTGCGCCGCGTTGACTTCTCGACGAGCTGGACTGTAATATGAGCGATTGTGCCGTGTGACGGAATCATCTTTCTATGTCGTCGACTGAGACACTGATCCTCGTTCTGTACTTCTTCGTGCTCAGCATCCTGGCGATCTACGGCTGGCACCGCTACTACCTTGTTTATCTTTACATGAAGAACAAGGACAAGGTGCCGGCCGCGCTGCCGCCCCTGCCGTTGCAGACGCTGCCACCCGTTACCGTTCAGCTCCCCATCTTCAACGAGATGTATGTAGCGGATCGCTTGATCGGGGCGGTCTGCGAGCTGGACTACCCGCGCGAGCTGCTCGAGATCCAGGTGCTCGACGATTCGACCGACGAAACCAGCGAGATTGCCGAGCTGGCTGTGCGGCGCTATGCGGCCAAGGGTTTCGACATCAAATTTCTGCACCGGGTCGACCGGACCGGCTACAAGGCGGGCGCCCTCGAGGCCGGTCTGCAGCAGGCGTCCGGTGACTTCATCGCGATCTTCGATGCGGACTTCATCCCGCCCGCCGATTTCCTGATGCGCACGCTCCCGCACTTCGCCACCGATCCGAAGATTGGCATGGTCCAGGCGCGCTGGGGCCACATCAACCAGGACTATTCGCTCCTGACCAAGATTCAGGCGATCCTGCTCGATGCGCACTTCGTCCTCGAGCATGGCAGCCGTAATCGCGCCGGATGCTTCTTCAATTTCAACGGCACGGCCGGCATCTGGCGCCGGGAGGTGATCCCCGATGCCGGCGGCTGGCAGCACGACACCCTGACCGAAGACCTCGACCTGAGCTACCGGGCGCAGCTGAGAGGCTGGCATTTCGTTTTCCTGCCGGACCTGGTTGCGCCGGCCGAAGTTCCCGTCGAGATGAACTCCTTCAAGTCGCAGCAGCATCGCTGGGCCAAGGGATCCGTTCAGACCTGCATGAAGCTGCTGCCGATGATCCTTCGCTCGAACCAGCCGCTCGGCGTGAAGGTCGAGGCCTTCTTTCACCTGTCGGCGAACTTCAACTACCTCCTGATGTCGCTGCTCTCGATCCTGATGTTCCCGTCCATGTACGTGCGATACAGCATGGGTTGGACGGAAATGATGCTCATCGACATTCCGCTCTTCGCGGCCGCGACCCTGTCGTTCTGCAATTTCTACATGGTCTCGCAGCGGGAGCTGTATCCGGACTGGAAAACCCGGCTGAAGTATCTGCCGTTCCTCATGTCGATCGGCATCGGGCTGTGCGTCAACAACACCCGCGCGGTCATCGAAGCCATCTTCCACAAGCAGAGCGAGTTCGCCCGTACCCCGAAGTACGGCATCGAACGCGACAGCGACGAATGGGTCGGCAAGAGATACCACCAGTCCGTCGGCGTTCAACCGATGATCGAGTTCGCGCTCGGCCTCTACTTCACCGCGACCGTCTTTTACGCGCTTGCCAACGGCATCTACGGCACGCTGCCGTTCATGATGCTGTTCCAGATCGGCTTCCTCTATACCGGGCTCCTCTCGATCTTCCAGCAGTTCACGGGTGAAAACGTGATGCTGAAGTCGCCGGAGGTGGCGAAGTAGCTCCTGGCTCTGAGCTCTCAGCTGTAGCGCAGGCCTTTCAGGCCTGCGTCCCTGCGGTTCGGTGTCGGGGTGCGCGCCTGAAAGGCCCGCGCCACAAGGTTCGAGATACCGTCCACCCCGCACCCCGCATCCCGCATTCCGGTAAAATCGCGTTATGCCCACTGATGAAGCGAAGCCCAAGGCGGGGCTCGAAGATATCG
>JACDBQ010000052.1 GCA_013694845.1 Acidobacteriota bacterium | reverse complement strand
CACGGTGCTTCCCTGGACGAACTCTGCCCAGCGCTCGAGTGCCTCCGTTGTCCCGACCGCCTCGGGCTTGGCTTCCTGCGCCGTCACCCGGACGGTGTAGGTACCGGCCGGCAGAGGTTTTCCATCGGCAGTGACGCCGCGGGTGATGCGAACGGATCCGAGCGCCACCTCTCCGGCTAGCGACTCCGGTGCGGCTGCGGTATTTGGCTGTTGATTCGGCGTCTTGTGCTGCGCACGCGCTTCGCCGGCGACCAGCGTTCCCGCCAGAATTCCCACCACGACCCACTGCATTTTCATGTCGGATTCTCCTCAATCGTGTCCGTGTCGCCCGGTACTCGACGACCCCAGCATTATAACGGGGATGGGCGTCAGGAGGACGAGCAAATGAGGTGCCGTGGAACACCACCCGGATCGGCCGTCCTTCAGGCCATCACGCGCAGGGTCGGCAGTGGGGAGGGACCCGGATCGTCCGGAAACCCGACAGAATCGCGATCGGCTCACTTCTTTCCGATGACCACGCTGCCCGAGAAGGTGGTGATGTCGAGCGTCGCGCTGCCGTCGCCATAGACGCCACGCAGCGTCCGGGTCCGGCCGCCCTGGCCCCGGCGGCTGTCGTCCGCACCCCCTTGCCGTTGCTCCTTGAGCGTCAGGTCAGACTGGATGTTCCCGCTGAAGGAATTCGCATCCAGCTCGAAGCCGGTGTTCCCGGACGGCTTGATGCGAATCTCCCCCGAGTGGGAGGTCAGCTCGTACCGGCCGTTCTTCGACAGCGGCGAATTGAGTTCCACGTTGCCACTGAGGGTCTGGGCCTCGATACGTGGGCAGTCGACGTCGGTCACGATCAGGTTGCCGCTGACAGAGTTGAGCTCCATCCGCGGCGCACGGGACTGTCGGATGACGACGCCGCCGCTGGTGGTGTGCGCCTCGAGCGGGACCTCCGAACGCAGATCCATGATCTCGACTTCGCCCGACGTCGACTTGGCCAGCATCACCCGTGCACCCTGGGAGATGCTCACGTTGCCGCTGAGAGACACCAGGTTGAGGTCCCCCTTGATCCCGGTGACTTGGATGTTTCCCGAGAGCGACCGCGCCGAGATCCGGACGTGCTCCGGCGCGGTGACCGCATACTGCACGGAAACATTGAGGCTGCGGTGTGTCCGGCTGCGCTCCTCGTGATTCCGATAGACTGTCTTCACTTCCGCTCGCGATCCTCGTTCGGTGAAGTCGAGGGTGACGTAGGAGAGCATTTCCCGCGCATCCTCGACGGTCCGGCCGCGGGCGACCTTCAGGGCGTCGATCCGGACGTCGTCACCGCCGCCGCGGGTGACGATTATGTCGCCGGAGAGATTGGAGATGTCGAGCTCGCCGTTCGCGCCGATCTTCAACGTCCGGCTGATCTTCTCGGTCTGTTCGTCGCGATACTCGCGGCGATACTGATTCGCGCGCTCCTGTGCCCGTTCGCGCTCGCGTTGACGCTCCTCTCGCGCCCGCTCTGCGCTCTGCCGGACGCGCTCCTGGGTCCGCCGCTCCACTGGCGTCTGCTGGATCACCCGCACGGCTTCGCGCAGCTTCACGTCATGGTCGGGAGCCTGCGCCTGCCCGACCGCCGGGAGCATCGTGACGAGGGAGGCGATGGCGGCAACGAATGTGTTCATATCGGCTCTTTCAGGATTTGCTCCCGCCCTCGACGAGTTGGGCCGCGCCCGCGGAGTTTCCCTTCCGCATTTCGTTCATCAGGGCGATCGTGTCCTGCAGCAGGTTGACCTTCTTGCGAAGGGCCTCGAACAGGCTGTCGCGCGCCGGAGCGCTTTGTGGTTCCGACTGCAGCGCCGTGCGGCTCTCTGCGATCGCCTGGTCGATCACCTGCAGGTTTCGTTCGAGGATGGCGGCCGTCTGAGGATCGATCGATCCGTCGTCACTCTTGGTCGCCTCTTCGAGTTTCACGATCGCTGACTGGTAGTGGCGTTCGGCCGTCGTCAAATCGTCTGCAATGCTTTGGACGGCGTTGGTCGGCGTCGGGTTGCCCGCCGGAGTGGAGGGCCCCTGCGCTCGCATGTCGGCGGGCGCCTGGGAGCTCGGGTCAACGGGGCCGAAGCTGCGAAGGAAGTACAAGGATCCGCCGATCGCGAGCAGCAGGGTGGCGGCGATGGCCAGCGTGGCGATGTGGCGCGGCGATGCCCGGGGCGGATCCACGATCCGTCCCTCCTGGCGAAGCTGTCCGGCGATCCGTAGCCAGACATGGTCCGGCGGCCGAACCGGGTCGAGCGCCGCCGCCGCAGTACGAATCTTTTGCAGATCAGCGGCCAGGGCCCGGCAGTGCGGACAGAGGTCGAGGTGGGTCTGGAGCTCTGCGCGTCGTATCGGTCCCAGCGTGCCGTCCGCCAGCTCCTGGATCGCCTCGCGATATTGATTGCAATGCATAGCGGTCTACTAACGTGCGACGTGCGACGTGCGACGTGCGACGTGCTACGTGCTACGTGCTACCGGGGGCGTGCTGCCGGCCAGCAGTGCCCGCAGTCTCAGGCGCGCCTTGTGCACCTGCGACTTCGATGTGCCTTCCGCGATTCCGAGCGCCTCGCCGACTTCCCGGTGTTCCAGCCCCTGCACGTCGTGAAGCAGGAACGCCGCCCGGCATCCCTCTGGCAGCTGGGCGACGGCACGCTCGATATCCATCTTCGCCACCGTTCGGTCTGCGATCGCTCGGCTCCCCGCGTCCGCGAACCCGGGCTCGTCGTCGAACCCGTCCGTCAGCTGGCTCGTCTTGGCCGCCCGGCTGCGCAGATAATCCAGGCAGTGATTCGTCGCAAGCCGGTACAACCACGTGCCCAGCGCCGACTCGCCGCGGAACCCCTCGAGCTTCCGGTGCGCCGACAGGAAGACGTCCTGTAGC
>JACDBQ010000460.1 GCA_013694845.1 Acidobacteriota bacterium | reverse complement strand
ACTGGAGACTGGAACGGCACGATGATTTGAAAGGCGCCCATGGCGGCGAGCCCAGTCTCCACGCTCCTTGACGACGAACAGTTATGGTCATAATATTGTGGTCATGGCAAAGCGAACAGGCACGCGGGCTGGCGGTCGGGTGGCGGCGGCGGAGTTCAAGGCCAGGTGCCTCGAGCTCATGGACCACGTCCGCGAGACCGGGGCGGAATACATCGTGACCAAGCACGGGACGCCGGTCGCCAGGCTGGTTCCCTACACGGCGCCCGAGAGAAGGCCCTTCTTCGGATCGATGAAGGGCACGATCCTGAAATACGAGCAGCCCTTCGATCCGATCGACGGGGCGTACGATATCGACGGCGACTGACCGCCGTGCTGCTGCTCGACACCCATGTCTGGCTCTGGAGCGTGCACGGCGACTCGCGGCGCATCGGGCGGCGGACGCGACAGCTGCTCGCACGGGCCGAGTCCGCCGAAGCGATCCGCGTGTCTCCCGTCACACTGTTCGAAGTGACAGCGCTGCACACCCAGGGCCGAATCCGGCTGACACGTCCTCCCGATCAATGGATCCGCGAGGCGCTCGAGGCCGGGGGCGTCCGAGTCGCGGAGCTGTCGCCGCGCATCGCGATCGACGCCGGCCTGATCCCGAGGACCGCGCTCGCCGATCCCCTCGACCGGCTCCTGATCGCCACCGCGCACCATCTGGAGGCCACGTTCCTCACGAGCGACACGTTTCTGCTCGAATATGCCGGAAAGGCCGGACATCCGCGAGTGCACAACGCGACCTCGTAGTTGAATCGCGCCAACCGCGGGCGTCGCCGGCGGCATCCGACAGTGACACCGTCGCAGAGTGGTCCGGCAGTTTGCCCGCGAACAGCAGGCCGGCCACCGGACGCGGACGGTCGATGGTCTTGCCGTCCATCATCCCGGGATGCATGCGGTCCTTGTTCGAAATCACGAGCCGCAGGTGCCGTCCGCATCGACGACGTTCATCCGCCCGACGGTGATCTCGTCGAATCTTCCGGTGACGGTACCCCGGCGGAACGCGGGTGCAGGGCACGACCAGCACGAGCGAGCTGGTGATAGCGTCGACGCGGAGAACGCGCAGTTCGCGACGAACAGACCGGCGCATGGCAGCCCCCATTGGTGCGTGAACGAAGGATCGCAGTATACGGCGGCGCCGACGACCCGCCGGCGCTTGGGGCTCGTATTCGCGCACTGGGCGCTGCTTCAACACCCGCGGTACCGCGCCGGACGAGTTGAGGAACGAGGAGCAAGCGTCGCGACGGACCAAATCAGTTGATTACTGATTCTTGCGTACCTTGATCACGTCGGATAACGCACATTCTGACAACAGAAACGGAGTGGGTGCTTCTCTGGCCCTGGGAACACTGGCTCGAGCATGCTGGCAAGGAAATGGCGTCACACAGGAGGGCGTTAGAATGGCGACTGTGAAGCTTGTGCGACCGCGCGTCAGCTACGCCGATCTCCAGCGCGCACCGGAGGACGGCCGCCGGTACGAGCTCTACGATGGCGAGGTGTTCGTGGTCCCGGCTCCCCTGCCCAGGCATCAGGTCGTGCAGATTCTGATCGTGGAACTCCTCCGCGACTATGCGCGTCAGCATGGTGGTCGCGTGCTGGATTCACCAATCGACGTGGTCTTCTCTGAATTCGACGTCCTCCAGCCGGACGTGCTGCTCTTCACGGCCGAGCGCGCGCATCTCGTCGATCTGGACGCACCCATCCGCCACGCGCCGGACCTGTGTGTCGAGGTGCTCTCCCCCTCGACCGCGGCGACCGATGGCGGCCGCAAGCTCCAGATGTATGCGCGGTATGGCGTGCCCGAGTACTGGCTCGGCGATCCTGCTGGACGCGTCGAGATCTACCAACTCACGCCGCAGGGATACACCGTCGCGCTCTCCGCCGCCGTCGGCGATCACGTGACATCACCGACGCTCGCGGGACTCACGTTCAGCGTACGCAGCATCCTTCCCTGAAGTTACAGCACGGCGCCTGCGCTCGGTGCCGGCAGGCCAGGGTGGCCTCATGCGAGCGTTTGCAGCTGCGAGCTGGCAGCTGAGAGCTGATAGCCGACGGCGACCTCCCATGGCAAACCGGCAGGGCCAGCTCACCCGGGCACCATATAATCCCCGCGTGCACCTGGCTGCTGGAACGCGCCTTGGTCCGTACGAGATCGACTCCGTCCTCGGGCAAGGTGGGATGGGCACCGTCTACAGCGCGCGCGACACGCGGCTGCACCGGAGCGTCGCGCTCAAGCTCGTCCTGGACGAGTTCATTGCCGATCACAACCGGACGACGCGCTTCGAGCAGGAAGCGCGAACGCTCGCCTCGCTGAACCATCCGAACATCGCCACGCTTCACGGAATCGAGCAGGTCGACGGCCGATACGTCCTCGTCATGGAGTTCGTCGAGGGGGAGACGCTCGCGGACAGAATTGCGCGCCATCCGGCAGGCGTGCCTCTCGATGAGGCGCTCGACCTGGCGCGACAGGTTGCCAGCGGGCTGGAAGCCGCGCACGAGAAGGGCATCGTTCATCGTGACCTGAAGCCTGCCAACGTCAGGATCACACCCAGCGACGTCGTCAAGGTGCTCGACTTCGGTCTCGCCAAAGC
>JACDBQ010000445.1 GCA_013694845.1 Acidobacteriota bacterium | reverse complement strand
GTCGAAATCCTTTTCACCTTCGACAAGCACCGGGTCGTTGGCCGACACCGAGGCAGTCAGCCCCAGAACGGAGGCTACGAGTGCGGCTGCGGTCCAGCGGCTCACCTGACTTGAGAACGTTCTCATCCCCATCCTCATGCAAGTTCCCCTTCCCTGAATTGTCGCGGTGGACGAGCCCACCGCGACCCGAGTCAATCCGGGTCTGCGTTCGACCCGCTTATGTCTACGAAGGGAAGGACTGATTCGGATTGGTGCGATCGGCAGAGCTCGCGTCACTCATCAGGCGCCTGGACCAGTCGCGGCAGGAAGACGCGAAACGTCGCTCCCTGGCCTTCGCCCTCGCTTTCGGCCGTCATGGTTCCGCCGTGCAACTCGACGACATGCCGCGCGATCGCCAGGCCCAGACCCAGGCCGCCGGTTTCGCGACGGGTGCCCGCGTCAGCCTGACGGAAACGATCGAAGACGAACGGCAGGAATGCCCCAGGGATGCCGGACCCGCTGTCCCGTACGCGGATCTCAACGCCACCATCGCTGTCGTTAACGCGCAGTTTCACGGTCCCGCCAGATGGCGTGAACTTGATCGCGTTGGAGAGGAGGTTCCACACCACCTGCTGGAGACGATCGGAGTCGGCGAGAACGGGCGCCAGCGTGGCATCGGCCTCGGCTTCGAACGCGATGCCCTTTGACGTGATCGCCGGGCGGAGTGTTTCCACGGCCGACAGGACGGTGTTGCCGACGTTCACCGGCTGGATATTCAGCCTGAGCTTCCCCGTAATCGCTCGCGACACGTCCAGCAGGTCTTCCACCAGGTGGGTCTGTGCGTTCGCGTTCCGCTCGATCGTCGCCAGCGCGCGCGCCCGGTTGGCCTCGTCCATGGCACCGGACATGAGCAGCCGCACCCACCCGACGATTGCATTGAGAGGCGTTCGGAGCTCGTGCGACAGCGTCATGAGGAACTCGTCTTTCAGCCGGCTGGCTTCTTCGGTTTCCTCGCGTGCCCGTTTCTCCCGGCCCAGTGCCTCTTCCAGCCGTTGGTTCGTTTTCTTCAAGCGATCGGCCTCGACCCGCTGCAGCTGTTCGAGGGTGCCCTCGACCCTGGCCCGCGCATCGATCTGCCGGAAGAGCACAACCACGAAGCCGACCAGCGTCACGGTAAAGGCGGTGAACCCGATGGCCGTGGTGCGCCGCTGGGCGCGCCAGTCGGCGAGGATCTCGCTCGCCTCGAGTGACACCGCCACGATCAGCGGTGGCGTCGTCAGCGTGCGGTAGGCGCTGATGTAATGCGGCCCGCCCTCCTCGAGCGCGCTCTTTACGATCCCATGGCCAGGCGCGCTCCGCGCCGCGAGGACCACGGGGTGATCGGCCGCCGTCTCGCCGAGCCGGTCCGTCTTCGACGGTTCTCGAAACAGAACAGCCGCGTTGGGATGAATGACCCAGATGATGCCGTCGTCTCCGATATCCATGGTCCTGAAGAAGGCGCGGAACGCGTCCGGCAGGACCACCGATACCGCGAGGCCATCAAACTGCCCTTGCGCCGTTTCCAGCCGGAGCCCGACCGGCAGAAGGAATCGCCCCTTGTAGAGCGGACTGAGGAACGGGTCGTCCACGATCATTCCGTCGTCGTCGTTCGCAGACAGGTGCCTGAAGATGTAGTTGTCGTTCCGCGACTGACCGACGATGGGCGGGATGGTCGAGTGCCGAATGATTCCCCTGGCGTCGGTCACGCTGACCGATCCGCTCCCTGGAAGCGCGATCTGCGCGGCCTCCAGGATTGGCAGCCACTCGGAGGTCGGCGCCGTGGTGCCTCCGACGCGCCTGCCGTGGATCGCGAGTTGCCGCAACGAGGTCTCGGCGAGTGTGAAGGCGCCTCGCACGTATTCCGAGACGGCGGCCGACAGCCGGTCGGCCCTGGTCTCGGCGACCGCCAGTGCACGGTCGTGCCGCCACCACAGGTCGAGTCCCTGCAGGGCCGCCACCGCCAGAAGCACGGACGTGGTGAAGAGGATGATCAAGGACTTGATACGACGCAGACGCACGAGTGGGTAATCGATGGGGGGCCTAGGTCTTCCGCTTCTTCATCTGCAGCTCGCGGCCGCCATCGGTGAACTGGACGTCGTCCATCAGGCCGTTGATGAGAAAGATGCCCCGGCCGCTTGGCTTTAACATGTTTTCCGGCGCCAGCGGATTCGCGACGCCCGCCAGATCGAATCCCGTCCCCGGGTCACGGACGGTGATGATGACTTCTCCCGCGCCGCTGATGTTCACCGTGCACTGCAGCTGCTTGGAGGCATCGCCGCGGCATCCATGGCGGATCCCGTTCGCGACGGCCTCCTGCAGTGCCAGTCCGACCGACATGATCTGCTCTTCGGGCCAGTGCTTCTGCGTGAGCATGGCGGTGACCCCCTCGGTCAACGCGGGGATGGCCGCGGGATCCGCCGGGATCGTCATCGTGAACTCGCAGGTCGAGCAGAACGGCATCAGGCCGGCAAGCTTCTCGATGTTCGCATTTGCCGCCCGGAGTTCGAACAAGCGGCGGCGCAACTCCAGTTGTGCCTCGACCTGACGCTGCAGAGCGCCGAGCGCTTCGGTTTGCGCCGCCGTCAGTCGCCGGGGCCGGCGGTCGACCACGCAGAGTGTCCCGAGCGCATGTCCCTCGCGGGCGATCAGCGGCGCACCGGCATAGAAGCGGATGTGGGGATCGCCGGTGACCTGCGGATTGTCACGCAGCCTCTCGTCCTTGGAGGCGTCGGGGACAATGACGATGCCGCGCCCGGCGATCGCGTGCGAACAGAACGAAATGGATCGCGGGGTTTCGGGAACGGCCAGCCCGATTCGCGACTTGAACCACTGGCGATCCTTGTCGACCAGGGTGATGGCGGCCATCGGGGTTTCGCAGATGTGCGACGCGAGAAGGGCCAGATCGTCGAAAGCGATTTCAGGCTCGGTGTCGAGGATCCTGTACTTCCTGAGCGTTTCGAGGCGCGCCGCCTCGTCGCGCTGCTCGTCGGTGTTCGCGGTCACGCGGCCGGCTCGCCGGAAAAACTGGCGATCGCCTCGGCTTCGGACTCGAAGATTCTGAACACGTCCATCAACTTGGTGATCTCCATGAGCCGCCGGCTGCGTGGCGTGACGTGCACAAGTCGAAGGTCGCCGCCCTTTCGGCGGAGGCTGACGAACTTCGAGACCAGCACGCCGATGCCGCAACTGTCCACATACGTGACGTCGAGGAGGTTGAGCACGATGTGGGTCCGGCCGCCTTCGACCAAGGCATTGATGTGTTCGCGCAGCACGGCGTCTCCCTCGTCGAAGACCAGGCGCCCTTTGAGGTCGAGGACCGTAACGTCACCGATCCGCCGCTCCCCCACAATCATGTACGGGATTATACGGGGGCCGGAGCGGGCGCCGTCACCGTTTCGCATGACCCGGTCGACGGGGTCATGGATGCGACGGTGATCCCGTTTTACGGCCGCTCGGCCTGCTGAGCTGAAAGCTCAAAGTTGTAATGCAGAAGCAGAGCGCTATCGTTGCGGCGTGACGGCCGCGATCAGGAGCGCGGCCAGGACCACAAAACGTCCAAGCTAAGGGGACCGGTATAGCGGCGAAGTATCATGTTGCGTGGACATCACATCCCTTGAACAGAAAGCCATCGACTTCGCAAAGCGCGGCGACTTCGGCGCAGAGGCGAAGCACGTCAACGAGGAGCTCGCGAAGCTCGCACCGGCCAACCAAGGGGCCTGGACGCGTCTTGCCCGCTGCAATATCGAGCTCGGGTTGCTCGACGATGCGAATGTGGCGCTCGAGACGGTGCTGCAGCTCAATCCGCAGAACATGATCGCGCGCAGTCTGCTGCAGGAGTCGATCCGGCGCGAAGTCCGGCTTTCGCCGGCCGGACCGGCTGCCAAGCGCACGACCCGCAGCAGCAAGACCAAGAAAGCCGGGGGTCCGGTTGCGGGCGCCGTGCGGGGAGGCTTCGGCCGCGCGCAATTTGCCGCGCTTCAACAACTCGCGCCGTCCTCGGCGCTCGAGTCGCTCGGCCCCGCGGTCGAAGCGCTGCTGATGTCCATCAACGAGCGCCCCTTCGCCGCCAAGGTGGTCGAAGCGCGGAACCGCGCCGGGCAATCCGGCAGCAAGTTGTTCCGACGCAACAGTTTCAACGCCGGCGGGGAAGGGCATCTCTACGCCTTCCATCACGGCGGGCGCTGGGAACCGCAGATCAATCTCGGCTTCTATTCGGTGTCGAGTTGGGGCCGCTCGGCCATCCGGGCCGGGATCGGATTCAATCTCATGGCGTCCGGCGCCGATCGCGATGGAGACTCGGGCCAGGAACGCATCGCCGCGTACTACGAGGCGTTTCAGCAGATGGTCTCGACGGAGTGGAGAGAACTCCTGACCGACTGGATGGCCGGTAACGCCGGCTTCCTTCAGTATGCCGATCGGCAGCCCGCGGTCGACATGCTGCCGAAGGATGCCGTCGAGTGGCTGATCACCAATCGGAACGCGGTCGAGCAGGGTTGGGTGTTCGTCGGCGCCTGGCTCTTTTCGGACCGGCCGCAGGACGCCGAGACGATGGACGACCCGACCAAGCTCGTCAAGTGGATCGAGCAGACGTTCAACGATCTGCTCCCGTTGTGGGCCAGCGCGTATCGAGCGGCCCAGTAGATGGGTCGGTTCGGCGGCGGTAGATACAATGCTGAATGCTGAATGCTGAAGTAAGGGGCAATTCAGAAATACTTCAGCATTCAGAATTCAGAATTCAGCATTGAGAGCGCCCCTATAATCGCCCATGCGTCTGCGTGCGCCGGTCCTTCTCTTCATCGTCCTGGTCCTCACCGGCATACCGGCGACGGCCGAGCTCTATACCGACTGGCTGTGGTTCCGCGAGGTGGGCTACGAACAGGTGTTCCTGCGCTCGCTGACCGTCCGCACCACCATCACGGCGGCCGTCGGCGTGGTGGGGTTCCTGCTCCTGGCCGGGAACCTGGTGGTGGCGATGCGGGCGCTCCGGCCTCGGCCCTTCATGGTTGCGACACCGCAGGGCCCGCAGACGATCACGGTCGACCCGGCCACGCTTCGCCCACTCCTGGTGCTGGCCGCCGCAGGAATCGCGCTCATGATGGGCCTCTTCGCCGGCGGGCGCTGGGAGACGTGGCTCTATTACCTCCATCGGACCCCGTTCGGCAAAGTGGATCCGATCCTCGGCCGAGACATCGGCTTCTACGTCTTCACCATGCCGCTCCTCGAGCATGTGCAGGGGCTGCTGCTCTTCGTGTTCTTTCTGATGATCGCGACCGCGGTCGCCGCCTACGTCCTTGGTGGCGAGGTGTCGCTGCACCCGGTGCGCGGGCTGTCGGTGTCGTCCGGCGCCACGCGCCACGTTTCCCTCGTCGCCGCGGCTTTTCTCGTCGTGCTCTCCTTCGGCGCCTGGCTGCAGATCCCCGAGTTGTTGATGTCGCGCTCAGGCGTGGTGTGGGGCGCCTCCTACGTCGACGTGCACGCCCGGATGCCCGCACTCCGCGTGTTGAGCATCGCCAGCCTGGCTGGTGCCGCGCTCGCCTTGTGGGCGGCGTTCAGTGCGAGAGGTCTCGGCCGGCTGATCGCCGCCGCCGCCCTCTACATCGTGGTCGCGCTGGCCGGCCCGACCTACGCGGCCGTGATCCAGCGCTTCGTCGTCGCGCCCAACGAGCAGGTCCGGGAAACGCCTTTCATCACGCACAACATCGAGGCCACCCGCGCCGCGTTCGCCCTGGACCACGTCGTCGAGCGACCGCTGTCGGGCGAGGCTCACCTGACGCGCGAGGATCTCGAACGCAACGGCGCCACGATCGAGAATGTGCCGCTCTGGAACGACCGTCCGCTGCTCGATACGTTCGGCCAGCTCCAGGAGATCCGGACGTATTACGATTTCAAGGGCGTCGACAACGACCGGTACACGATCGACGGCAAGTATCGCCAGATCATGCTGTCGGCGCGCGAGCTGAACTCCCAGAGCCTGCCCAGCCGCACGTGGATCAACGAACGCCTCACCTTCACGCATGGCTACGGATTGACGCTCGGGCCCGTGAACGAAGTGACGCGCGAGGGGCTGCCGGTCCTGTTCATCCGCGACCTGCCGCCGGTCTCCACCAAGGACCTGAAGGTCACCCAGCCCGCCATCTACTACGGTGAACTGGCGAACGATCACGTTTTCGTCAACACGAAGACCGAGGAGTTCGACTACCCGCGCGGCGACGACAACGTGTTTGCCGCCTATAAGGGGGATGGCGGCATCCCGATTTCGAACGCGTTCCGGCGGCTCATGTTCGCGATCCGGTTCCGATCGACCGACACGTTGTTCTCGCCCAATCTCACCGCCGCCACGAGGGTGATGCTGTACCGGCAGATCGCGGAGCGGGTCGAACGCATCGCTCCCTTTCTCGAGTACGATCCCGACCCCTACATCACCATCAGCGATGGCCGGCTGATCTGGATGCAGGACGTCTACACCACCTCCGCCCGTTACCCCTACTCCACCAACGTGAGAGGACTGAACTACATCCGCAATGCCGTGAAGGTCACGATCGATGCCTATCACGGCAAGACGCTGTTCCACATTGTCGATCCCGCGGACCCGATCGCCCAGACTGTCTCGAAGATGTTCCCCGACCTGCTGCAGCCGCTTGCCGCCATGCCGGAGGACCTGCGGACACGGCTGCGATACCCGCAGCAGATCTTCACATTGCAGGCCTCGATGTTCGCGACGTATCACATGCTCAATCCCGCGGTGTTCTACAAC
>JACDBQ010000438.1 GCA_013694845.1 Acidobacteriota bacterium | reverse complement strand
CGGAGTGCCGGGGCGCTCGTCTTTCTGGCGTCCTTTCTCGCGGTGCTGTCGCCATATCTGATCAACAGCAAGAAACACTTCGGTCACTACTTCTACAACGTGAACTCCACGTTTTACATTTGGTACGACGACTGGCCGGCCGCGAGCCTGGGAACGTACCGCGACGGTGACGGCGTGAGCTGGCCCACGACTCCGCCTGACAAGATCCCGACAATGCGGACCTACCTGAGGGACCACACCGTCGCGCAGATTGCGGGCAGGTTCGGGAAAGGTTTTGCGGAGATGGTCACCGTTTCCTACACGCGGCTCTGGTACTTCAAGTACCTGGTGATGTATGGTCTGCTCGGTCTTCTGCTCGTGGTCAAGGGATGGCAGCCGTTTCAGGCAGTCGTCCGGCGCCAGCCGGCCGTCTTCGCGTTCCTGGGTCTGTATGCGCTCGCCTACCTGGCGGCGGTGTCGTTCTACCAACCTATCTCCGGGACCTCGCTGCGGATGCTCCTGGCTCACCTCGCGCCGCTGCTGTTTGCCGTCTCACTGCTCTCCGCGAGGAGGCCATTCAGCGATCTGCGCTGGACCGTGGCCGGTGTGTCGGTGACGCCCGCGCATTTTCATCTCCTCATCCTTGCGACGGTCGGGTTCGATCTCGTGTTCACGCAATGGAATCGCCTGATGGCGGAATTCGCGGGCTACTGAACCTCGCCGGCGCCTACTGTTCGACGGCCGGGCAGGGGTGCGGAGAATCTCGAGCCTGACCTCGAAGCGCTGTGACGCCGCCGGCGCCGTCGTGGCGCGGAGCGCGTGACCACGCCGCTCTTCGGGACCCTTCTCGATCGACCCCGGGGGGCCAGGGGCCTTGACCCTTGCTTCACCGACGGTCACGCTGACGTTCGCAGGCGAAGTGAACGACACTCGCAGCGCAACCTCGCCAGCCGTCCCGTTGTGGTACGACTGGCCGGTCCCTTCGAATGGCGTGTCGGATTGAAGGTGCCATTCCGCCGTCCCGGGAGTCTTCCGTACCACGGTGTCGGCGACGGTGAAGACGGCCGCGCCGTCCCAGGTGAACGTTCGAACGAACGTGTCGACGCCTGCCGCGGGAGGATACGCAGCCGCCAGGTCGGCGACGATCCGGACGCGACCCCCGCTCAGGTCCGCTTCGCGAATCCGGATCCCGTCGAGCGCGCGGTAGTCCATCTGCCGCCACACGTCATGCTGCGTTTCGACACCCTGGCCGGTCCCGCCGAATGTGAGCGTGTTGTGGTTGCGTGCGGACGGCAGGCCGGCGTAACCGGTGTCGCCGGTCAGATATCGTCCCTGCGCCCACACGATGAAGCTGCCCGCGTCCGGATGGGCGTGACCGCTGTCGAGTCGCCACTCCGGAAGCTTCGGCAGTAGAGCCGCGACGCGGTGGCCTTCCGGCGGTCCGGCTTTGAAGGCCACGACCGTTGCGTCCGTGTTCCAGGATGTTCGGCTGTAGACGACCCCCGAGTCCTTGAAGTGGTGCGCGAGTGGCAGCCGCTCAACCGGCGCCGCTTGCAGCCCCGGATCGCGCCACAACAGCGTCCAGTACTCCTCGAGATTGCTGTGACGGAAGGCGGCGTATCGGTCGGCCACGGCCTGCGCCTCAGGATCCTGCAGGCGGGCAGCCACCCGGTACATCACGTTGAAATTGCTCTGCAGCGTCCCACCGGGATAGGCGCGCTCGTAGTCGGGGCCTGCCTTCGACCGCGTCAGTGCCCCTTCCCAGATATCACCGAAGTCGACCACGCTCTGGCCGTCGGGCAGGAGCGTGTGAGCGAGGTAAGTCTTCCAGTTGCGGAAGAGATCACGGTCCCAGAGGCTCTCGCCGGTCGCATGCTCCCAGGCGTCCAGGAAGTGAACGAGCCACGGTGTCGAGAAGATCCAGTACTCGAATCCTTCGTAGTAATAACCGTCGGGACTCAGCAGCTGTCCGGCACGATGGTGATGCGCTCGCGCAAGCAGCGCCCAGCGCTCGGCATCTTTCGACTCACCCATCAGCGCGAGCGCCGTCACCGCGAGCCCGGCGGTGGGAATGAAGGCGTGGTTCTGGGTGAACGGCTGCGCCCCGCCCGTCTTTGGGGCGAAGGCATCGTAGACGAGATTGGCGTGCCGCTCGAGTGAAGCGCGAATGCGCGCGCGTTCCGCCGCCGAGAAGTCGTCATAGAGCAGGTCGTACGCCCATCCGATGGCGTAGAGCAGGTGACCAGCCGCGAGATCCGTGTTCGGTTTGTTGTAGGTATAACCCCAGGGTTCGTAATCGATCCCGGCAAGGGTCCACGCCCTGGCCGCCGTCAGGTATTCCGGCTTCCCCTCTACCGCGTAGGCGAGCGCGGCTTCGGCGATGGCGAACGCCACGTTGTTCTGCGAGCGTCGCTCCTGCGGCCCGGGCACGGGCGGGGGCGCGCCCTTCATCGCAGCAAGATTCGCCAGCACCTTCGACCATTCCGATCGGTGCGTCGTCCGCGCTCGTTCGCGCAGCGCCACGAGACCCGTTTTTGTCACGAAGACGCGCGGGTGAATTCCTACGAGCTCAGGCTTGAGTGAGACGTTCTGCGAGAGGAGCTGGTCGAAAGACGGGACGACGTCCTGCGCGGCACACGGCCGGGCCACGAAGCTGCCCAGCAGCAGGGCAGTTGCAAGGGTCGATCTAGTCATGAGGTCTGTGCTCTGTGTTCAACGGCGACTTTTCCGATGCGGCCTGCCAGTGCGAGCGTCACGACGAGACCCAGCGGACCGAGGACTGCAGACACGAGAAATACCGGTGTGTAGCCAAACGCATCGACGACGCGGCCGGTGCCCCACGTGAAGAGCACGCTCGCCAGTGCCGCCGCTGCGCCGCCGAGCCCGAAGACGGAGCCCACCGCCGTGCTCGGGAAGAAATCGCTGGGCAGCGTCTGCAGGTTGTTCACCCACACCTGGAATCCGAACAGGACGACCGCCATCCAGCAGAGCGCGACGTACGGATCGTTGGCGCGCATCGCCAGGACACCCGCCGATGTCAATGACCCGCCGAAGATCATCACGACTTTGCGCGCGCGATCGACGGTCCACCCGCGGGAGATGAGCGCGCCGGACGCGTAACCGCCGGAGAGGGCGCCGACCCCGCCCGCGAGGAAGGGCAGCCACGCGGATTGCCCGACCTGCTGAAGGCTGAACCCGCGCGCCTCCTGCAGGTAGGACGGCAGCCAGAAGATGTACAACCACCAGATCGGATCGGTGATGAAGCGCCCCATCACCACGGCCCACGTCTGCCGGTAGGTGAGTAGTTGCAGCCAGCCGGGCCGCCACTCGGGACCGGACGGCACAGCCGCCGCGCCATCAAGGATGTGCGCGCGCTCGGCGTCGGTGATCCATGGGTGCTCGGCCGGCGTGCGAAACAGCGCCAGCCAGAGCGCCAGCCAGATGAAACCGAGGGCCCCCGTCAGGACGAAGGTTACCCGCCACCCGTAGAGCGTCGCGAGCCAGGCGATGATTGGCGGAGAGAGTGCCCCGCCCACGGCGGCACCCGAGTTGAAGATCCCCATCCCCAGCGCGCGCTCCCGAACGGGGAACCACTCGCCGACCACCTTCGCCGCGCCAGGCCAGTTGCCGGCTTCACCAAACCCCAGCATCGCGCGGAACACGCTGAAGGACGCGGCGCTGCGAGCACCGGCGTGCGCGAGGGCCGCAAGCGACCACACGACGATCGAGAAGATGAAGCCGCGGCGCGTCCCGATGACGTCGTAGAGTCGGCCCGATACCATCTGGCTGAGGCCATAGAACGCGAGAAAACTGTTCTGGATCGCCGCGTAGTCGGCATTGCTCAGACCGAGGTCCTTGCTGATCGATGTCTTGAGCACCGACACCGTCTGACGATCGACATAGTTGATGACGGTCGCCAGGAAGACGAGACCGATCATCAGCCAGCGCAGGCCGGTGATTTTCATCGCATGTTCATCCCACCATTGATCTCGATGGTTTCGCCGGTCAGGAACGAGCTGTCGGAGGAGGCCAGGAACGCCACGACGGTTGCGACTTCGTCCGGCGTACCGGCGCGGCCGAGCAGGACGCTTTTCGCCGCGTTCTCGAAGGCCGCTGGGGCAGTGAAGCGCCCGTGAAAAGCCGTGTCGCCGATCAGGCCTGGCGCGACACAGTTCACGCGTACGCCATGGGGCGACAATTCTTTGGCGAGCGCCTTCGTGAACGACACGATCGCCCCCTTGGCCGTCGAGTACGCGCCCGCGCCGGGCCCGCCGCCGTTCCATGCCGCGAGCGACGAGACGTTGATGATCGTGCCGGATTTCCGCGCCACCATGCCCGGGCCGACCGCGCGGCACATCAGGAACGTGCTGGTCACATTCACGTCCATGACCGCGTGAAAAAGCTGCTCGCTCATTTCCAGGATCGGTTTCCGCTCGATCAGGTCTCCGGCGTTGTTGACGAGAATATCGATCGGGCCGAAGCGTCCCGACACGGCGTCTACGAGCGACGTCACGTCGTCTGCCCTTGTCAGGTCTCCCTGAAAGGCATGGGCATCGGCGCCCACCTCCTTCAGCGCGGCCACCAATGCTTCGGCGCCGTCGCGGCTCTGCCGATAATGGACGGCTACGCTCGCGCCTTGTCGTCCGAGCGTCAGGGCGCAGGCGCGGCCAAGCCCGGCGCCGCCTCCCGTCACCAGAGCCACACCGTGTACTGATGTCATGTTTGAACCTCTCGCCAGGGGAAGGGCGGCGTCCTACCGTGCGAGCCAGCCGCCGTCGACGGCGAGGACGTGGCCGGTGATGTAGTCGGATGCCCGCGACGCCAGAAAAATGACGGCACCGTCCAGGTCGGACGGCTCGCCCCAGCGCCCCGCCGGAACGCGCTCGAGAATCTGGCGGTTGCGCATCTCGTCTCTCTGCAGGGCCGCCGTGTTGTCCGTCCGCAGGTACCCGGGAGCGATCGCGTTCACGTTGATCCCGTGTGCCGCCCACTCGTTCGACAGCTCCTTCGTCAGTCCGGCGACCGCGCTCTTGGACGCCGCGTAGGCGGCCACGTTGAGGCCGCCTTGAAAGGAAAGCAGAGATGCGATGTTGATGATCCTGCCCCCCTGGCCCGCCGCCAGCAGGTGCCGCCCGGCGGCGCGGCACAGGCGAAAAACGCCGTGAAGGTTGACGCTGACCACCGCATCCCAATCCGCGTCGCTGACGTCAACCGCCGGCGCGCGGCGGATGATGCCCGCGTTGTTGACGACGATGTCCAGGCGGCCGAGCGCGGCGACGGTCTGGTGCACGAGTCGATCGGGAGCCGCCGGATCCGCCATGTCGGCGACGAGCGCAACGGTCTCCCGGCCGGCGCTGCGGATCTGCTCGCAGGTTGCGTCCGCGGAGTTCACATTGCCGTGCGCGGCGACGTCAGCCCCCGCCCGGGCAAGCGCCCGGGCGATAGCGGCGCCGATGCCTCGTGACGCGCCCGTCACCAGCGCGACGCGGCCTTCGAGCGAAAAGAGCTCGTGACTCATACCTGCGGCCTGGGCGCCGCCTTCAGGAAGTCCTCGCGGACCGGCGAAAAGATGTCGATCAGGATCACTTCTTCGTCGAGCATGGCGGCGCCATGCCAGAAGCCGCCGGGCAGCAGCAGGACGTCGCCCGGACCGAACACGCGTTCTTCTTCGCCGACAACGAACCGCACGCGTCCCTGTTCGACGATCGTCATCTGCTCGTGCACGTGCTGGTGGGCGGTCGTCACCACGCCAGGCGCGATCGTCAGCCGGCAGATCATCAGCTTTTCGCCATGGATCATCTGGCGGACGATGCCGGGTCCGAGAGACTCGCGAGGAATCGTCTCCCAGTTCCACGCCTGGTGCGGGATCGTCGCGGCGCCTCCCATGGCTACCTGCCCTTCCGGCCGGGTTCGAGTCCGGACCCGCCCTGCGCAAAGTCGGGGTGGACGTTGACGACGCCGAAGAGTCGATCCTCCGCTTCGCGATTGGCGGCCATCATCCAGAGAAAGTTGATCGCGCCTCCGGGGGCGGCCACGTTCGGGTGATACCCGGCCGGCATGAGGACGACGTCGCCTTCGCGCACGATGACGGCGAGCTCGGGAAGGGAATCATCGGTGTACACGAGCTGAACGCCGAATGCGGGCGCCGGCATGTCGATGTAGAGGTAGGCCTCTTCGGCCAGCGCGGCATGCTCGTGCGGCGGCCATGACGTCCAGTTCCCGGCCGCGGAAAAGGTGACGCCGGCCATGATCCGCCCGGCCTGGATGTTCTTGCCGAAGAGCACGTTGAGCGTTCGCTCGGACGCCGGACCGCCGGTCTTGAAGTGCAGTCCCGGATCTTTCTGAACGTCAGCGAACGCGACGAACTGCACGGGATGGCGGTGCGTGACCGGCGCGGACAACTCAGCGAAATCGCACCCCCCAGTGCCAGCTCGGACCTCGACCTCACACTCCCTGGGCACGTAAAGCGCGTCGTAACGGGACATCGCGTAACTCTGTCCATCGGTCCGGATCGTGCCGGACCCGTTCAGGCAGATGAGGCCAGTCTCGTGCTCCCCGGTCTCGAACGACACCGGAGCGTCACCGGCGTCGAGGACGATGCGGCCGTAATGGAGGTGTCTCGCGGCCGTCTGTTCCGGGCTGACGGTGCGTGTGCGGCCCTTGCGTGCCGCCGTGCCGCGAACAACGCAACTGTCGGGGGTGAGAGAAGTGTTGGTGCTCATCGTGTGGCCCTGTGAATCGTCGTCCTGACTGTCAGTACCTCGAGGCCCAGGACCCACGTGCGGGACTGTCCGGGTTGAAGAGCGAGATCAGTGGTTGCGAATGTGAGATGCAATGGGATCGCGCCACGAGCGCCCCGTCCACGGGGTTCGTCTCCGACCCACTCGGTCGATGCGGCAATCGGCAGGTCACCGGAGACTCGAACCTGCAGCGGTGCGTCCGCCCCAACCAAGAGAGTGGCGCCGTGCGCACCAGCGGATTGAATTCCTGCGGTCGACGGCAACGTCATCGCAAGACGACGGATCGTGATGCCGCTGCTGGAGGTCAGGGTTTCGGTCCGCTGGAGGCTCGCGCCGTCGACACGCCACTCGACCGCCACTTGAAAACCGGGCTCGATCAGCTCGCCTGACTTGCCGCCGACAAGGGCGAAACGGCGCCACGTGGCCCGAAGCGAGCGCCCGTCCTTGCCCGGAACGATTTCATCCGCGCCATCGCCCGCCACCAGGATGCGGCCGTCCGCCATTTCATAGAACGAGGCGCCGGCCGGGAGCACCTGCTCGACCGGCGCGGCGAAACCTGGCAGTCCGTGCGGCGCCGGCAGGTAATCGGCCACACCCGGCTTGGTGCCGGTGGTGATCGGCAGGGCAAAGCGGAGTGCTCCCTGGCGGACCACCCACACCCCCGCGAGCCGATCGCCGCGCCGGAAGAACTCGAAGCGCGCTACCGCGGTGAGGTTCGGAGATGCCGGAAAGGATGCGATCTTCTCTGCCGCCAGGACTCGCATCAGCGTGTCATGCGCCATCAGCGCCTTGCCGAAAAAGCCGACGGTCTGCTGCCATTCACGCTCTTTCGAGATGTAGGCGTAGTTGCCTCGACCCGGAGCAAACACCGACAGCATGTGCCGGTC
>JACDBQ010000435.1 GCA_013694845.1 Acidobacteriota bacterium | reverse complement strand
CAACCGAGACAGGTGTCGCACCGGCTGGTGCGGGTCGCGGTGGGCGCGGGGGCAGAGGCGGCGGGCTGGGGGCCCCCGAGCGCGGCCGGCAGTTCGATTCGGCCGAGTCCCCGGACAAGAAGTTCCGTGCCGTGCACCGCGATCGCAACGTGTATCTGGCGGAGGTGGCGACAAGCGTCGAGGCCGCCGTCACCACCGACGGGACGGCGAGAGACCGCACCAAGAACGGCACGGCGAGCTGGGTCTACGGTGAAGAACTGGCGCAACGCACCGCGATGTGGTGGTCGCCCGACAGCCGGAAGCTCGCCTACTACCGGTTCGACGAGAGCAAAGTCCCGGACTACCACCTCCAGATCGATCAGACCAAGGTCCAGAGTCGGGACGATGTCGAAGCCTATCCGAAGTCGGGCGTCGACAATCCCGTCGTCGATCTGTTCGTTTACGACGTCGCGACGAAGAAGACGACCAGGATCGACGTGCGCAGCGGCCAGCCGTTCGACAACGGTATCGTCGGTCATTACGTCTACCGGGTGTCCTGGTCACCTGACGGTACCGAACTGCTTTTCAATCGTACGAACCGTCGCCAGAACATCCTGGAGTTCGCCGCGGCGAATCCCGAAACCGGCGTGACTCGGGCGATCATCCGCGAAGAGTGGCCAACGGGATGGGTCGAGAACAGCCCGGACATCAACTGGCTGAAGGACGGCAAGCGTTTCATCTGGGAGTCCGAGCGCAACGGCTGGACGAACCTGTACCTCTACGACATCACCGGAAAGCTGATGACTCCCCTGACCGCGCATTCCACCTTCGAAGTGGGAAGCCTGATCAAGATGGACGAAGCGGCGGGGGTCATCTTCTACACCGCTCGGGACGGCGACAACCACTTGAAGATGCAGCTGCACCGCGTCGGCCTGGACGGCAAAGGAGATGTCCGGCTGACCGATCCGGCGTTCAACCACGCAGTCGGCGGCTGTCTGGCTCCGGCTGCGGGTGGCCCCGCGGCGCTCGGTGGCGGCGCCTGCGGAATCTCGCCCGACAACAAGCTGTTCGTGGACGTCTACCAGACGCACAAGACCCCGTCGGCCACCCGTCTCGTCGACGCCACCACGGGCAAGGTGATTGCGGAACTGGCGCAGAGCGATCTCACGAAATTCGACGCGATCGGGCTGAAGAAGGCGGAGATGTTCACCTACCTCGCCGCGGACGGCACGACGACGCTTCGGGGCATCATTCAGTTCCCATCCAATTTCGACCCGTCGCGGAAGTATCCATCGCTCCTGAGCGTCTACGGCGGACCTGCCTCGGGCAGCAGCACCGCCAGGGAGGCATTCGCTGCGCCCAGCCCGCTGACCGAATACGGGTTCCTCGTGCTCAACCTCGACTCGCGCGCAGCGCCCGGGATGGGCAAGCGGACGCTGGATTCGATCTACCTGAAACTCGGCCAGGTCGAGATGGACGACATGGCGGCCGGAGTGAAGGCCCTCGGCTCGCGGCCGTACTTCGACAAAGCCCGGGTCGGTGTGCACGGCACGTCGTACGGCGGTTACTCGTCAGTCATGCTGCTGTTGCGGCATCCCGACGTGTTCGCCGCCGCCGCCGCGTCGTCCCCCGTCACTGCGTGGGACCACTACGATTCGATCTACACCGAGCGCTATATGTGGATCCCGCAGGAAAACAAAGAGGGCTACATGGCCGGGAGCGCCATGACCTACGCGAAGGACCTCAAAGGCCGGCTGCTCCTCTATTACGGAACGGCTGACAACAACGTGCACCCATCGAACTCGATGCAGTTGATCCGGGCGCTGCAGCAGGCGGGCAAGAGCTTCGACCTGCAGGTCGGCCCGGACCTCGGTCACACCGGGGTCAATCAGCAGCGGATGATGGAATTCTTCATCGAAAATCTGGTGATCCGAGCGGCGCCGTCGGCGACGACCTCCAGCATGGCCGCCCGGTAGTGCCATCTAACTGCATCGGGCCGGGCCTGAGTTGTCCCGCGGGCACCTCTGTGGTTAGTCTTGATCATGCCGTTCGCCACCCTCGATCGCCGGATTGCGAGCGACGCTCCCCTCGACCTGGACCACCTCTTTCCGACATCGCTGACGATCACCCGGACCTCCGAAGAAGACTGGAAGTCGCGGCAGCTCGTCGTATCGGTGGACGGCAAGCCGCTGGGCGAGTTGCTGTGGGGGGACTCGCTGATGTGCGAACTGCAGCCGGGACCGCACACTCTGAGGGTCCATAACACCCTCGTGTGGAAGACTGAGAAGTTCGTCGTCGAACCCGGTGAGCAGATCTTCTACGAAGCGATCAATCGCGCGGGTGCAAGTACGTATTTCCTGCTGCCGGTCTTTGGGATTGGTCCGCTCTACGTCACCCTTAGGCGGATGGAATAGCGCCGGCTCGCACTGCGGCTAGCCAGCCAGTGAGCCCACGACGTGCTCGAGGCCGTCCACTACCTCAACGAGTTTCGCAAAATCGATCTTGTCGGGTGTGTCGTCCGCCGTGTGGTACCAGGGGTATCGCCATGGCGCGGTATCGGTGACCATCAGCGCTGGATAGCCCGCCTGCCAGAAAGACCAGTGGTCCGACCAGCCGGCGCCCGGTAGACCGGCCGGCATCGCGGCCGCCTGCACGGGGAGGGTTGCGCGTTCCCTGAAAGCCCGGGCCGCGTCCACCAGCAGTTCTCGCGACTCCTGGTTCGACACGAACCCGATGAAGTTGCCAACCGCCGGGAACAGCGCCGCCATTTCTTCGACCGGGTATTGCTGGCTGCCGGATTCGTCAGAGAAGTACCCCATCGTCTCGAGCGACAACATGCCGACGATCCGATCACCGCGTTCCTTCGCTGCCGTGGCATAAACCACGCTACCCATCTGGGGCGTCTGGAAAAACGGTGGCTCTTCGTTGACGAACGCCACGAAACGGATCGTTCTCGGTTGTGCGCGTCCGCTGAAGCGTCGGGCCAGCTCCAGCAGCGCCGCGACCCCTGTTCCGTTGTCGTTGGCGCCCGGCGAGCCGCCCACGGTGTCGTAGTGGGCGCCGAGCAGGATGATCTCGTCAGGCTTGGCCGCGCCGCGCAGGGTCACTTCGATGTTACTGACCGGGAGTCGCGAAACGTCGTAGGTCTGGCGGGCGGGAGAGTAGCCGGCGCCAAGGAACACCGCTTCGAGGTAGTCGACGCTCCGCCGAAGTTCGCGGTAGCGCCAGACGTTCCGCTCGCCAATATCGGCGGCCAGCGCGGTGACGTGTTCCCTGAGCTCCTGCATCTTCCTCGAAGTCCTAAGGCGGATCTGTGGTCAGCCGGGTCCGGGGTTACTGCGCGGCCGCCGCGTACTCCTCGTACGTACCCTTGAAGTCCTCGATGGTGTTGCCGTCGAAGTGCCAGATCCGGGTGCCGACTTCTTCGATCAGGTCCTGGTCGTGGGTGACGAGGAGCACGGTGCCCTCATACTTCTGCAGCGCGATATTCAGCGCATTGATCGATTCCAGATCCAGGTGGTTCGTCGGTTCGTCGAGGACGAGCACGTTCGGCTTCTGCAGCATGATGCGGCAGAACAGAAGACGCGCGGTCTCGCCTCCCGAGAGGGCCTCGGTCGGCTTCAGACCCTCTTCGCCGCTGAACAGCATCTGACCGAGCAGGCCATGGATGTCCTGGCGGGCGGCGTCGGGATCGAACTGGTGCAGCCACTCGACCGCCGTCATCCCTCTCTGGATCGCGCCGGTGTGATCCTGCGCGAAGTAGCCGATCGACACCTCGTGGCCCCAACGCACGGTGCCCGCATCCACATCCCGGGGTGCCGGCGCAAGGTTCGGCGAGTCCGCCAGAAGGGCCTTCAGCGTCGTCGTCTTCCCCAGGCCGTTGCGGCCCATCAGCACGATCCGCTCGCCACGCGTGATCATGGTGTCGAACCCGTCGATGATCGACTGGCCGCCGTGCGACTTGGTGATGCCTTTCGCCTCGAGCACCGTCCGCCCCGAGGGGCGGTTCATCTGGAACCGGATGTACGGACGCTGGATGTTCGAACGCGCGAGCTCGGTCGTCTGCAGGCGCTCCACTTCCTTGCGGCGCGACTGCACCTGGCTCGACCGGGTGCCCGCCGAGAAGCGGGCGATGAAGTCGTTCAACTGTTCGATCTTCTTCTCACGTTGCGCGTTCTGCGACTCGACCCGCGTGCGGATCTGGGTCTTGGCCATGACCATGTCGTCGTAGCCGCCGGTGTAGGTGATGATCGACTGGTAATCGATGTCGGCCGTGTGGGTGCACACGGCATTGAGGAAATGCCGGTCGTGCGAGATCGCGATCAGCGTGCCGTCATAGCGGACGAGAAACTCGCGCAGCCAGTGAATCGAGTCGAGGTCGAGGTGGTTCGTGGGCTCGTCGAGCAGCAGCGCCTGGGGATGTCCGAAGAGGGCTTGAGCCAGAAGTACGCGGACCTTCTGGCCACCTTGCAGTTCCGACATCCTGCGCTCGTGGAACTCGTCGGGGATGTCGAGCCCCTGGAGCAGGATCGCGGCGTCGCTTTCAGCGGTGTAGCCGTCCTCCTCGCCGACGGTCCCTTCGAGCTCCCCGAGCCGCATGCCGTCTTCGTCTGACATGTCCGGCTTCTCGTAGAGCGCGTCTCGCTCCTGCAGGGCGCTCCACAGGCGCGCGTTGCCCATGATGACCGTGTCGAGCACGCGGTACTGGTCGAACGCGTACTGATCCTGCTTCAGCACGCCGAGCTTTTGCGGTCGCACGATCGTGCCCTGCTGCGGCGTCAGTTCGCCGGTCAGCAGCTTCATGAAGGTCGACTTACCGGCCCCGTTCGGCCCCGTGAGGCCATACCGGCGGCCAGGGGAGAAGGTCACCGCCACCTCCTCGAAGAGGACCTTTGAGCCGTACCGCATGGAAACGCCGCTTACTGAAATCATCGATCACACCAGAGCCAGGAATGCCGTTATCGAGAACCTCCTAGTTTAACCCATGCGCGTGCGGTGACGCCCAACTCACGGAGCCGACCTACCTCGGCGCCTCGAGCTCATACACACGGGCGGTGGCATCCTCGTAAACCGGCTTGAGCCATGAAATCCCATTCCTCCGCCCGTACATGTCGGCGTGAAGCACGACCCGCGTGACCCCGATCGAGGTCAGCGCCTGAAGCGCCGCCTCGCTGGGGAAGTGCTGAAGCGCTGCATACAGGTTCACGTGCGCGGCCGTCCGGATCCCGCTGTGCCCGTGCACGGTCTTCTGCCAGTAAGCCATCGAGTGCAGCATGTAGGTGCTGTGCTGCCGTTCGTTGAACCGGTCTGCGGGCAGCTTCGCGACAACGAACGGCCGGGGGCTGCTGCGCAGCCATCGATCCGCCGCTGGAATGGTCACGGCATAGGCACGGTGCGCCGGTAAGGGGGTCGTGAGACATTCCGCGACGATGATCACGCCTGCCAGCACCGCGGCCGCGTGTCGCCGACGCGGCTTCAGGCCATCGGTCAGCCGTTCGAACCCAGTTGCCGCGAGGACCGCAATGGCAAGGACGCCGAGCAGCATGAAGCGGGAAGGCACCCGGATGAAGCTGAAGCCGGGCAGCGGATGCACGACCGGCCAGAGCCCAAACGGCGGCCCGGCCGCCCAGCAGCACGGCTCCGAGGGCGAGCACGGTGTAGAACGCGCGATTGCTTCCGGCCCGCACCGGCGACGCGCTCGATCTTCGCACCCAGGCCGCCACGGCCAGTGCCAGCGCCAGCACCCCGGGGAACAGGTGCGCGGAGGCCCCGCGCGCATAATCCGGTCCTGCGATTCAGGTGAAGAGCGCTCGATGGAACGGTGTCACCGATGAAACGAAGCTGACCGCGGTCGTTTCCCAGTCCGCCATGGTCCGTTTCAGCCCGAATTCGCTGTTCACCTGAAGATAGGGGACGTAGACCAGCACCGCCGGCGCCAGCAGTAATGCACCTGATAGTCCGACATCCCTCAGCCTGGTTCGAAGGTCGAGTGCTGCACTCGGCGAGAAGTGGAACGCGACGAGCAGGCCGGCAGCAACCGTCAAGTACACCCCGCCATGACCGCTGGCAGCGCCTGCAACGAGAAAAACGCGATCGCCACCCGAAGGTCCCGCGCCAGGCCCTGGTTCAAGTAGGTGTGCAAGTACGCCAGACAGAAAGGCAGCCACTGGATCGTCGTCAGGTGGACTGCCCGATCCGGAAGAATCGAGCCGGCGAGAACGCGAAGACCATGCCGCACAGCACCGCAGCGTCATTCCTCAGGCCCAGGCGTCGCGCGAGGATGAAACCTCCGAGACCGCTCAGGACGATCGAGAGAAGAGCCACGACGTTGAGCGCAAGCAGCGGGTCTCCGGTGAGCCACACGACCGGTCCGGCGAAGAGGGTACTGCCGATCAGATTCTCGGAGAAGGCGAGCGTTCGCGCGTGGGGATGATAGATGTTCGCGTCGAAGATGGACAGCGGATCGGTGACGAGTGCGTGCGCGTTCCAGGCCAGCGTCCAGATGAACAGGTCGGTGTCGGGATCGCCAGGCATGGCGCTGCTCGCGGGATTCAGCGCCAGCGGGTAGGCCATCAATAGCGTCAACGCGGCATACAACGCGGTCGCGCGAACCGTTGCGCTGAAGCGGGGCTGCGGTTGGTGGAACGTCGCCGGACGGCTGCATGCAGAAAGCGCCGCAATGATAGACGATCTGAGAGCATGACCCGACCCCATCCGCACCTCCTCGAGCTCGCCGCCTGGCCCTGGCTCGATCGGCTCTCGAGGAAGGCTGGCCAGCTGATTCGACTGGAAGACGTCCCCGGCCGCGAGTGGGACACGATCGCGACGCAGGGATTCGACTACGTGTATCTGATGGGGGTGTGGGAACGGAGCCTGCTGGGTCGGTGGCTGGCCCGCGTCGACGCGGATCTGCGCCGCGAGTACGACCGCGTGCTGCCCGACTGGTCGGATGAAGACATTCCGGGTTCTCCCTATTGCATCTCGGCGTATGTGCCCGACGGACGGATGGGCGGGTGGACGGGGCTGGATGGCGCACGAGCTGCGTTGCACGCGCGAGGCGTCCAACTCGTTGTCGACTTCGTACCGAACCATACCGGCTTCGATCATCCGTGGGTGCTCACTCATCCCGAGCGATATGTGCTCGGCGATGAGGATGACCTTTCAACTGCGCCCGATGATTTCCGCCGGGTCGGTCGGGCGGTCGTCGCATGCGGGCGCGATCCGTACTTCCCGCCGTGGCGCGATGTCGCACAGTTGAACTACTTCAATCCGGACACCCGGTCAGCCATGATCGGTGTCCTGCGTGAGATCGCCGCGCACGCAGACGCTGTCCGCTGCGATATGGCGATGCTCGCGCTGAACGACGTGTTCGATCGCACCTGGCGGCCGGTGCTCCGCAATCGATGGGCGCCGGCCACCGCGGAGTTCTGGCCGGACGCGATCTCGGCCGCGCCATCGCTGACCTATGTCGCAGAGGTCTACTGGGACCTCGAATGGACCCTCCAGCAGCAGGGCTTTCATTTCACCTACGACAAGCGATTGCTGGATCGTCTGCACGGGGGCTCCGCCCGCGAGATCCGTGGCCACTTGCTGGCGGACTCGCCGTTCAGGGACCGCTTGACCCGCTTCCTCGAGAATCACGACGAGCCACGAAGCGCGGTGTCGCTCCGGCACCGCCTCGGCGCCGCCGCAACGATGCTCGTGACCTTGCCCGGCATGCGCTTCTTTTTCGACGGCCAGCTGGATGGCGCGCGGATCAAGCCGCCAGTGCAGCTTGGGAAATGGCCGGACGAGCCCGTGGTGCCGCTCGTGCGCGAGATGTACGAGCGTCTGCTCGCCGCCACTTGGGACAGCCTGTTCCACGAAGGGGACTGGCAGTTGATCGAAGTGGGCGACGGCGGTGATTCAACCGATGCCGACCTGATCGCGTGGGAGTGGCGCCTGGAGGGCCGGCTGGCCGTTGTCGTCGTGAACCTCGGTGCTGGCATGGCCCAGGGG
>JACDBQ010000426.1 GCA_013694845.1 Acidobacteriota bacterium | reverse complement strand
GCAGGCACCGTTGAGCGCCACCGAGAGAATCGAGATCCGCCGGGTGCTGGACGTCGGCTGCGGCGGCGGCCAGGACATGATCCCGTTCGCGAGTACGGGCGCAACCTGCGTCGGCATCGACGTCGCGCATGGCAGCGGCATCTTCGGCATGGGGCTGTTTGCGCGCCACTCCCCCGATCTGCCGGTGCGCTTCATCACGGCGAACGCCGAGACGCTGCCATTCGCCCCCGGTGTGTTCGATGTCGTCCTCTGCCGGGTGGTGATTCCGTACACCGACAATCGCGCGGCACTCGCCGAGATGGCGCGCGTGCTGCGGCCGGGCGGCATCCTGTTGCTCAAGACCCACAACCTGCCCTACTACACGCGCAAGTTCCTGGACGGCATCAAACGACGGTCGCCGCTGTTCGCAATTCACGTGGCGCGTGTGCTGTTGTCGGGGACGATCTTCCTGTTGACCGGTCGGCAACCGTCGGGAGGCCTGCTGCTGCGGGAGAGCTTTCTGACGGACGGCCTGCTCCGGAGAATGCTCGGCCGGGCCGGCCTGGCGGTCGAGGCCGAGATGCCCGATTCGAATCCGCTCACCCGCTCTATCGCATCGTGAAACGGGCGTCCTGAGCGCTCATCGATTCGCGGTCTACGTGGTGACCTGCGATACTGGCAGTGCACCTATGCCGCTTCTCGACCGGTTCGGACGTCCCATGCGCAGCCTGCGCATCTCGGTCACGGACCGCTGCAATCTTCGCTGCCAGTACTGCATGCCCGAGCCGGAGTATATCTGGCTGCCGCGCGAGAACATCCTGACGTTCGAGGAGATCGCGGCGTTGACCGATGGGTTTACCGACGAGGGGGTCACCCGGATTCGCATCACCGGCGGAGAGCCGCTGCTGCGGCGAGACCTTCCCGTTCTGGTGGCATCGCTGGCCTCCCGGTCCGCGATCGAAGACTTGGCGCTCACGACCAATGGGGTCCTCCTCAAGGCGTACGCATCCGCCCTGCGTCGCGCCGGGCTTCACCGAATCACGATCAGCCTCGACACGCTGAAACGCGAGCGCTTCCGTGCCCTGACCGGCTCCAGTGATTTCGACGCGGTGCTCGCCGGGATACACGCGGCTGTCGACGCCGGCTTCACCGGGCTCAAACTCGACAGCGTCGTGATCCGCGGCACCAATGAAGACGAGCTGATCGATCTTCTCGAGCTCGGGCGGACGGTGAACGCCGAAGTCCGCTTCATCGAATACATGGACGTCGGCGGCGCCACCCGCTGGTCTCCCGCGGCGGTGGTTCCGCGAGCGGAGATCCTGGAGACGATCGGACGCCATTACGGCGGGGTGATCCCGCTCGACGAGCGGTCGTCCGCACCCGCCGAGCGCTTCCTGCTGCCCGACGGCACCACCTTCGGCATCATCGCCTCTACGACCGCGCCGTTCTGCGCCACCTGCGATCGCGCGCGCCTCACGGCTGATGGCATCTGGCTGCTCTGCCTCTATGCGTCGGCCGGCACCGACCTTCGTCGTCCGTTACGCGCCGGCGTCACACGACAGGAACTCCGACAGCTTATTCACGCCGTATGGGCGCTACGGGCCGACCGCGGGGCGGAAGAACGTCTCGGGATGGATCGTCAGACGACACTCGTGCCTCTTCGCGCCTTGAAGAAGGACGCGCACCTGGAGATGCACACGCGCGGGGGATAACGGCAATGCTGGGTGCTGAATGCTGAATGCGGAAGTACGGGGGCAGGAGGCAAGGACGACACCCCGCATCCCGCATCCCCGCACCCCGCATCCCGCACGACTTACTTCTCGATTCTGAAGGCTACATACAGCAACACGCCTTCACGTTCGACCTGCAGCACGGCGGCGCTGGAAGGCTTGAGGGTGGCGGTGACGGTCCGCAGGTCGGCGGCGCTCTCAATCGTCTTGCCGTTCAGCGCATAGATCACATCCCCCGGCATCAACCTGCCTTGCTGCGAGAACGGCGCGTCGGGGGCGATTCGGGCGATCACCGCTCCCTTGTCGCGCCGCAGCTGGGGGAGCACCTGTGCGATCGCCGGGGTCAGGTCCAGCACCGTGATGCCCAGGGAGGCGACCGCCTGCTGAACGCCGACGAGATCTTCGAGCCTCGTAATCCCTGTCGCACGCTCCACGACCGGCACGCGCACGGACAGCGTGCGCTCACCACGCCGCACATCCAGCGCGATCTGCTCTCCCGCCCCTTTCGCGTACACGTTGATCCGCAGTTGGCGGCCGTTCTCCATCGGCTTGCCGTCGAGAGTCGTGACGATGTCGCCGGCCAGGAGGCCCGCTTTGGCGGCCGGGCCGCCGGGCGCCACGTCCGACAGGACGGCACCGACATCGGTCGGCAGGGCCAGCGCCTCGGCGAGCAGCGACGTGATGGTCTGGGCATTCACGCCGATCTCCCCGCGTCGCACGCGGCCGAACTTCATGATCTGCCCGGCGATGTTCCGGACGATGTTGCTGGGCGCGGCGAAGCCGATTCCCTCGTGGCCTCCGGACTGCGTCAGGATCAATGTGTTGATCCCGACGAGACGTCCTTCGGTGTCCACCAGCGCGCCGCCGCTGTTGCCGGGATTGATCGGCGCGTCGGTCTGGATGTAGATCATCGGATCCTCGGGCGTCAGCTGGCGCGCGACGGCACTCACCACGCCCATGGTCACCGACGACGACAGACCGAGCGGGCTGCCGAAGGCGAGCACGATCTGACCGGGGCGCAGGGCATCCGAGTCGCCGTACGGCAAGGCCGGCAGCGCCCGGGCCGCGACCTTGATGACCGCAAGATCGGTTTCTTCGTCGACCGCGACGATCTGCGCGCCCACCATCCGCCCGCGACGTCCAAGAATCGACCGGCCAGGGTCGCCACCCGTCGCCGCAAACGGCAGCTCCACTTCGATCCGGGTGGCATTCTCGATCACGTGCGCGTTCGTGACGACGTAGCCGTCCGTCGAGACGATGACGCCTGAGCCACTGCCGCGCTCGAGGACGGGATCCCCGGCAACCGAAGGCTCGTTGTCATCCGGGAGCGCGTAACCCGTGACGAAGATCTGCACGACGCTCGGGCTGACCCGTTGGGCGAGATCTTCGAATGAGCGTGACAGCTCGGTCAGCCCCGGAGCTCTCGCGGGCTGCCCCAGTCCTTGCGCCGGAGCAAGGCAGAAGCCAACGAGCAGAGTGACGACGCCGGCACGAAGGTGCATTGACAGATTGTAGGCTGAGCTCTGAGGGTTCGAAAACATCAAGGGTTTCGTGCGCGAGCAGGTGGGTCTGGCGATCGTGCCGGCGATCACCATCCAGCAGGAGCTGCGCGAGGGGGTGCTCGCCAGGCTGGCGCTGCGCGACCTCGCAGCGCCGCGCCGGACCCTGATGATCTATCGCGAACAGGGGTATGTGTCGGCGTCGGCGCGTGCGTTGATCAAGATCGTCCGCGCCTTCGACTGGGGTCGCGTCCAACCGCGCATCGCCCGCGGCCGCGCCAGGGCCGCCGGGGTGTCGCAGTTGCGCGTCGTCCGGTAGACTAGTCCGGATCGAGGCAGGCCTGAACCACAAGGAGCAGAGATGTCAACGCAGAGAATTACCTACGCCACGATGGCGGCCGACCCGAATCTCCACGTGGAGTTCGACGCCGCGATCGAACGCGTCAAGGGAACGCTGGGCAAGACCTACCCGATGTATATCGGCGGCGACGCCGTCACCGCCTCAGGGCAGTTCGAGGATCGCAGCCCGATCGATACCCGCATCCTGCTCGGTCTCTTCCAGCAGGGCGGGCGCGAACACGTGCAGCAGGCGATCGCCGCCGCGCGAGCAGCGGCGCCGTCCTGGGGCTCGACGCCCTGGCAGGAGCGGGTGCGATTGCTGAAGACGCTCTGCGAGGTGATCCGCAAGCACCAGTACGACCTGTCGGCGCTGATGATTTACGAGGTCGGCAAGAACCGCCTCGAATGTCTCGGCGACGTCGTCGAGACCGCTGACCTGATTGAGTACTATTGCGACGAGTTCACGCGGAACAACGGCTACCTCAAGCCGATGGAAACACTGGGCCCCAACGAGCACAACTACAGCGTGCTGCGGCCGTTCGGCGTGTTCGCGGTCATCTCGCCGTTCAACTTCCCGTTCGCTCTCGCCGGCGGTCCCGCCGGCGCTGCGATGGTTGCCGGCAACACCGTCGTCTTCAAGCCCGCGTCCGACACCGCGTTGATGGGCGTCAAGTTCGCCGAGATGTGCATGGAGGCCGGGCTGCCGAAAGGAGTCTTCAATTTCGTGACCGGGCCCGGGCGCACGGCAGGCCAGGAACTGATCGACAACCCGGGCATCGACGGGATCGTCTTCACCGGCTCGATGGAAGTCGGCATGAAGCTTTTGAAGGACAACGGCGGGCGCAAGATCCCCCGTCCGGTGATCATCGAGATGGGCGGCAAGAACCCGGCGATCATCACGTCCAGGGCGGATCTCGAGAAGGCGTCAGACGGTGTCTACCGGTCCGCGTTCGGCGCGCAGGGACAGAAATGCTCGGCGTGCTCGCGGGTTTACGTCTCCAGGGACGTGCGCCAGAAGTTCGTCGACCTGCTGGTTGAAAAGACGAAGACGATCAAGGTCGGTAACCCGCTCGAGAAAGACGTCTGGATGGGCCCGGTCGTCAACGAGGGAGCGCTCAGGACGTACGAGGATGCGATCGCCCGCGCCAGGAAGGACGGTGGCAAGATTCTGACCGGCGGCAACCGCATCACGACCGAGCCTTTCGACCGCGGCTATTTCGTGGAACCCGCGCTTATCGACGGCCTGCCGAAAGATCATCCGCTGTTCAAGGAAGAGCTCTTCGTCCCGATCACCGTCCTCACCGACGTCTTGTCGCTGGACGAGGGGATCGAGCTCGCGAACGACACCGAGTACGGCCTCACCGCCGGGATCTTCTCGGAAGACGAACAGGAGATCGAGACGTTCTTCAACCGAATCGAGGCGGGCGTGACCTACGCGAACCGGCGGTCCGGCGCCACCACCGGCGCCTGGCCGGGCATCAATCCGTTCGGCGGCTGGAAGGCCAGTGGCGCCACGGGCCGAGGCACCGGCGGCCCCTGGTACGTCCAGCAGTTCATGCGGGAACAGTCACGGGTGCGAATTAAGTAAGGGATGCGGGG
>JACDBQ010000044.1 GCA_013694845.1 Acidobacteriota bacterium | reverse complement strand
CCAAAGGTGACCGCATCGCCTTCGAAAGCAACCGGACCGGCAGGCCCGAAATCTGGGTGATGAACGCAGACGGCTCGGATCAGGTCCGCCTCACGAACTTCGACGCGGAGCTCACGCCGAGCAACGTTTTCGTCACGAAGCCGACCTGGTCACCCAAGGGAGACCGGATCGCGTTCCATCGCCGAGTGGTTGGACCGGGGGGGCCGGGCACGCAAGGCCACACCGAGGTCTACAGGATGAACGCCGACGGCAGCAATGTCACCCGGATCACCATCACGCCGTCGCCCGGCTTCAGCGGCTTCCCGAGCTGGGGCAAATGGTCGGCGCGGCCATGAGGGCAGGATGGAAACCCACGCCATTGCCGGACTCCCAGATACGCGACGGATAGGGCTCCTCCGCAGGATGTGCAGGCAATTTATGAAAAGACTACTCGCCGTCGTGCTTCTTTGGGTCAGCCTCGCACCGTACACGAAAGGCCAGGCTGACGACCAGAAGATCCTCTACGACTTCTGCTATGCCGACCCGTGGGATACCGGGGATCTCGTATGCGAGCTCGGCATTACCAACGCTGACGGATACACGCCAACGTCACTGGTATATCGCCCGTCGAGCACCAACTGGTTGACCGGCGGCCCATACGACGCACGATCAACGCAGCCCGCACCGTCGCCCGACGGGTCGCGGATCGCGTTCGTTCGCGGCGCCTGGTGGCCGCAGGAAGGCCATCCCACCGCCGACGTCGATCTGTTCCTGTTCAGGATGGCAGATGCCTCTCTCGTTCAGCTGACCAGCGGCCCGGCGAACGATGCCTCTCCGGCGTGGTCGCCGGACGGGGGAAAGATCGCCTTCGCCAGCGACCGTGATGGGCCGCTCGACCTGTATGTCATGAACGCGGATGGAAGCGGCATCACACGGCTGACCAGCAACGTCGGATTCGCCGGCGCCCCGGCGTGGGCGCCAGACGGCGCACGCATCGCGTTCGATTGCCGCCCGGCGGCAGGCGCGAACACCGATATTTGCGCCATCAACAGCGACGGCAGTGGTTTCGTCCGCCTCACGACTCATCCCGCCGACGATTCGGGCGCCGCGTTCGCACCGACCGATGGCCGTATCGCATTTGCCACCAGACGATTTGGCGCCACATTCGAGCTCGTGATCGGCGCGGCAGGAGACCAGGTCCAGCGGGTCGGCACGGGAACGCCCGGAGTGCAGCCCGCGTGGTCTCCGGACGGAACACGGCTCGCCTACATGGATCCCGATTCGGTGTCGTACACCGGGCGGTGCTACTTCGATGGAGGCGCGAACAACGCCGACGACTTTTGTGTGCCGGTGAACGACCTGTTCGTGGTGAACGTCGACGGTTCGGGCAAAGCCCAATTTGCCAGCGGAGCACACGCGCGCTGGATGGCGCCGCGGAGCGCCGGTTCGTCCCCTTACCTGGGCGCCCCGATCGCGGTACCAGGCAGGATCGAGGCTGAGAACTACGACAAGGGAGGACGCGGTGTTGGATATGCCGACCTCACAGCGGGTAACAGCGGCGGCGAATACCGGCCCGACGATGTCGACATCGAACGCGTCACCGGGAGCGCAACCGACTACAACGTCGGCTGGATGGTCGCGGGCGAGTGGCTGCAATACACGATCGACGTGGGCGCCGCTGGCACCTACACGGTCGACGCGCAAGTGGCGTCGTACGGCGGTGGTGGGACCTTTCACCTCGAAGTGAATGGCGCCAAATCCGGTTCGATCCAGGTCCCCGACACTGGCGGTTGGCAACAATGGCAGACAGTCACGGCAACGATGACGGTCGGGGCCGGGGTCCAACAGCTGCGGGTCGTCCTCGACACCAACGGCGCGTCGGGAGGAGTGGGCAATCTCGATTATCTGCGGCTCTCGAGCGGGGCAGGCCCCGTACCGGGTCCGGTCGGTTTTACGGTGCAGGCGGACAGCTTTGCGGGTGGGGCACAGGGCTGCTGGCCCGGGCCCTTCGACTGCGGTGGCGGCTATTACGACGAGACTCCCGGCAACTGGGGAGACGCGCAGGTGCGGCCAGGGACTGATGTCGATCTGTGGTACGACGACGGCGGCATCGTGATCGGTGGGCTTGATGGTCTCGAGTGGGTCACGTTTGCGGTGAACGTGCCGCAGACTGGCAACTATGCGGTCACCTTCAGGACCGCGAGTCCTTCGGACCGACCGGCCGGCAGCGGTGTAGTCAATGTCGGCATCCACGGCGTTGACGGAAGTTGGGTTGGCAACCAACCCGTCCCCACGAGTGGCGATCCGGGCGAGTGGCACAGCTATGTGTCTTGGAATGCACCGAGGACGATCTACCTTCCCGCCGGCCAACAGACGCTGACGCTATGGGCGTCGGGCGGTTGGTACAATGTGCGCAACATGACGTTCACTCCCGTGCGCTGATTAAACAAACGGATAAGGAGGTTGTACGAGGAGTGGTGGTTGAGGCTGAAGCAGGAAGCTAGTGTCATGTAACAGTGGTTCGCTCAATAAGTCAGTGCGCATGGGTTGCGGACGTCCGTTGGGCGAAGCGCGCAATGCTCGCGAGGATCTCATCGGCGTTCTTCGTCCACACGAACGGCTTGGGCTCCTCGTTGCGTACCTCGATGAACTCCCAAATGGCGCGCTCGAGTTCACTCACGCTGCGATGGGCGCCGCGCCGCAACTGTTTGGTCGTCAGTTCGCCGAACCAGCGCTCGACCAGGTTCAACCACGACCCGTAGGTGGGCGTGAAATGCACGTGGAAGCGCGGGCGCTTCGTCAACCAGCGCTGGATCAACGGCGTCTTGTGCGTGCCGTAGTTGTCCAGGATGATGTGGACGTCGAGATCGGCCGGCACCTGCGCGTCGATGCGGTCGAGAAACTTGCGGAACTCGATCGATCGCTGGCGCCGATGGGTCGCCGCGAGCACGGTGCCGGTCTTCGCATCGAGCGCCGCAAACAGCGAGGTCGTGCCGTGGCGCTTGTAGTCGTGGGTGCGCCGCTCGGCCTGTCCTGGGCGCAGCGGCAGCAAGGGCTGGGTGCGGTCGAGCGCCTGGATCTGGCT
>JACDBQ010000394.1 GCA_013694845.1 Acidobacteriota bacterium | reverse complement strand
GGACAGGGAGCGCATGGCACGTGACAATGGGTACGCCGGCCATCGCACCTCGAACGTCGCACGTGACGAGAAGCACGTCGAGCGTCGCACGTCGAACGTCGCACGTGGCGAGAAGCACGTCGAGCGTCGAACGTCGAACGTCGCACGTGACGAGAAGCACGTCGCACCCCGCACGTCGCACCTCGCACGTATTTACACCCGGGCGCCGGTCTTCGGACTGCCGGCCCCGACGGCCTGCAGGGGCTCGCCGGGGTAGACGAACGTCAACCAGTTGTGCCGGTCGGGCGCTTCGCCGTTGATGATGTCGAAGAACTGCTGCTGGATCTCGGCTGTGATCGGCCCGCGGGTGCCAGGACCCACCTTGATCTTGTCGACCGAGCGGATCGGTGTGATCTCCACGGCGGTGCCGGCGAAGAACGCCTCGTCGCAGATGTAGAGCAGCTCGCGGGGCAGCATCTCCTCGCGGACCTTGTAGCCCAGGTCGCGCGCGATCGTGATGACACTGTTCCGCGTGATGCCGGGCAGGATCGATGCCGTCAGCGGTGGCGTGTAGATGCACCCTTCCCGCACCACGAAGAGGTTCTGGCCGCTGCCTTCACTCAGATACCCGAAGGTGTCGAGGGCGATTCCTTCGCTGTACCCCTCGGTGATCGCTTCCATCTTGATCAGCTGCGAGTTCGCGTAGTTCGCCGACGTTTTCGCGAGCGTCGGGAAGGTGTTGGGCGCGGAGCGTGACCAGGAACTGATGCGGACGTCGACGCCATTCTCGAGTGCGTCCTTGCCGAGGTAGGCGCCCCATTCCCAGGTCAGGATCGCCGCATCGACCGGGCAGGGAAACGGATTGACGCCGAGCGCATTGTAGCCGCGGTAGATGATCGGCCGGATGTAGCAGGCCTTCTGCTTGTTGGCGCGAATAGTGTCAAGGACGGCATCGGTCAGCGTTGCCTGGTCGAGTTGCGGGTCCATCCGGTAGATCCGCGCCGAATCGAACAGCCGCTTCATGTGGGTGTCGAGCCGGAAGCACGCGGAGCCGCGGGGCGTGTCGTAACACCGCGCGCCTTCGAACACGGCGCTGCCATAGTGAATGACGTGCGACGCGATGTGTATTTTGGCGTCGGCCCACTCCACCATGGAGCCGTTCATCCAGATCGTTCCGGTGCCGCTGAAGGCCATCAATGTGCTCCGTTTCTACCCAGCAATCGTCGCGATTCTAGCACAGCGATCCTGCTCAACTTGCAGTCCAATCAGGGCTTGTGCCCTGAGCAATTACTGCGTTTCGTTGCAGAACGGACACCGGTCCGTGCGCGCGTGCAGCGGCTTGCTGCAATGCCAGCAGAACCGGGCCGCCGGGGCTTCGCGCGCACGCAACCTGGTCTGGATCCCCTGCGAATCGTCGCGAGCCGAACGGGAACCCGGAGACTCCGCCCTGGCGCCGGTCGACGATGTCCGCCGCGGCAGCGCGCTGGCGCGGGCCGCCAGCACATCGTCGAGCAGATCGCTCGCGCGCTGGTAACGGTTGCCGACTTCAGGCGCCATCGCGCGCATCACGATGTCGCTGAGCACTTTGGGGATCGAAGGATTCTTCAGGCGGGGCGGGGACACGAGCTCGCCCGACATCAACTTGTCGAGGTCGGACGGGGCCGGTGTGTCGTACGGCAGGACGCCCGTCAGCATCTGGTACATCGTGACGCCAAGCGAATAGATATCGGAAGCGAAGACGGCCTTCCCGTCAAACTGCTCCGGTGCCATGTAAGGTGGGCTGCCGATCACCGTTGTGCCGTGCGCCGCGATCTCGAGGAACCGCGATGTTCCGAAGTCCGCCACTTTCAGCATGTCGTGATCGGTAACCAGAACGTTGGCCGGCCGCAGATCGCGGTGAATGACGCCCTGCCCGTGGGCGTGATCGACGGCGTTGCAGATCTGGCAGGTGAAGTCCAGGGCGCGGGTCAAGTCCAGCGGTCCATTGGATCCGATCACGTTTTCCAGCGTCTCTCCCGGCACGTACTCCATCACGATGAAGAAGACGTTGTCTTCCTTCTCGGCGGTGATGATCGACACGATGTTGGGGTGGCTGACGCTCGCCAGCAGCCGCGGCTCACGGAGCAGTTCGCCGAAGTCGAGGTTCTGCCGGTGCGGCACCTTGATCGCGACACGCTTGTCGATCCAGGTGTCGAGCGCGAGGTAGACAGTACCGAATCCGCCGCTCCCGAGCGGAGCGACGATTTTGTACTTGCCGAGATTCTGACCCTTGAAAAGCAATGCTGAAGGCTGAACTGACTGCTCGAGTAGGGAGCAAGGGTGAACGGGGCAAGTATATCGTGGCTGAACGATAATCATCGTCGATGCTGCCCCGCTTCTATGCGCCCGATCTCGATCCCGAGCTCGCGAGCGTCTCACTGCCCGGGGATGAAGCGCGGCACCTGACGCGCGCGCTTCGACTCGGCGCGGGGGCGGAAGTGACGGTCTTCAACGGACGGGGGGTGGAGTTCCGCGCGGTGGTCGAAGCCACCGGGCGCGAGACCGCGACCGTGCGGCTGCTCGAGCCGATGGCGGGACCGCCGGCCCCGAGCGCGTCGATCGTTGTCGTTCAGGCCGTGCTCAAGGGCAGCAGCATGGACGATGCCGTCCGCGACGCGACGATGATGGGCGCCGACGCGATCGCCCCCGTCCTCACGGCGCATGTGGACATCAAGGTATCTCTCATCATGCGCCCCGAAACAGCGGAGCGATGGCGGAGGGTCGCGCTCGCGTCGGTCAAACAGTGTCGCCGCACCACGTTGCCGGAAATCCATCCTCCGCGAAAACTGGCCGAGTGGCTCGCCACACCGTTCGTCCCGTTGAGGCTGATCTTCGTGGAGCCGTCGGCCGCCTGTGCCCCGCGCTCGGTGGCATCGCTCCAGAGGGAGGCGGCGCCCGGTCAGGCCGCCGTGCTGCTCGGGCCTGAAGGTGGATGGGACGAGAGCGAGATCCGGTCGGCTGTCGAACACGGATGTGTCCCCGTGCAGATCGGGCCCCTGACGCTTCGCGCCGAGACGATGCCCGTCGCGGCGCTTGCGGCGCTCACCGCCATCTGGCAGTAAACTTCCGCATGACCTCAATGACTGTGTCGCTGAAACATGCGCCGTTCCGCGACGACCAGCTCTGTGGCGCGTGTGGCGCATCGTTTGTCCCGGAAGAGGATTCCGGCTCCAAGATGATCGCCATCAGCCCGGCCGGAGCGGAGCCGTTCACCGCGCTGATGTGCGGCGGCTGCCATTCGAAATGGTCGCACGGGAGCACCGTCACTCTCCGGCCGATGCCGCGCGCCGTTCGTTGACCAGGTCCCTCATGGGCGCGAGCGCCGGTACTGATGAACGCGGCAGGCCTTGCGGGTTCGTAACCGCGCGCGGTAGTTGTCGGTGCCATCATCTATGCAGTCTTTGGATTGGCGTTCGGGTGGTCCTCAGCGGCGGACCGGACCGGCGGGCCGGCCCGTCAGGCCGTAGTGGACCGGGGCCGCGCGACGACGAAGGCGAACCAGTCGTCTTCTTCGGCCATCTCGGTCACGCCGAACGCGGGGGCAAGAGCTTCGGTCACGCGCGCCTTCTCGTCGACGTTGAAGCCAGACACGATCAGCGAGCCGCCGGGGCGGACGAGGCGAGCCAGCTCCCCGGCATACTGAGAGAGCAGCGGGCCGGTGAGGTTCGCCGTGACCAGATCCGCCGGCGCGACCGTCGTCGTGGTCAGGTCGTCGACATGGGCTTCGACCGTGCCTTCGACACCATTTGCGACGATGTTCTCCTGCGCGTTCTCGACCGCGTCGGGATCGGTGTCGAGCGCGGTCACGAAGGCCGCGCCAAGTTTGGCCGCGGTGATCGCGAGCACCCCTGAGCCCGTCCCGACGTCCGTGACGGTCAGCCCCGACAGGTCGCGGGCCTGCAGCAGCACGATGCAGAGCCGGGTCGACTGATGGTGACCGGTACCGAACCCTCGCGAGGGCTCGATCTGTACGACGATGTCGTCACGCCTCGCACC
>JACDBQ010000382.1 GCA_013694845.1 Acidobacteriota bacterium | reverse complement strand
AATGGACCCTGCCTGGTAGCCGTTCTCTGCGGACCCGTCTACAGCCAGCATTCGCGCGGCGCCGCCCCCGTGCGGACGGATCGCCACGTTGTGATGGTCGATGAACGCGTCCCATCGGCCGTCCGGTGACGGTTCCGGCGCCGGAGCGTCCGCTTCGGCGCCGGGCGGTGTGGCAGGCCCGAGAGGCACGCATTCGTAGTCGGTCGGGGGTTTGCGGTTCCAGTTCCACTTGATCTGCAGGTCGCAGCGCCAGTGCTGGCCGCCGTGGACGAACTCCACCGCCATCGCACCCTCCTGGATATATGCGTTCGACCCGTCGTACTTGACGACGAACTGCGCAGCGGGGTCGGCGAATGGCAGCGTCGACGGGGTGTAATCCAGCCCGGTCCGGATACTGAGCTCGATGGCGAGGCGCTGGTGATCGAAGAGCGGTTCCCGGACGCCGTGCTGCGCATTCGCTTTCAGCCAGAGGCTGCCGCCTTCGACCGGGACGCGGTACCAGAAGAGGTTAGCCTTCGGCCAGGCCGGCGTCGTCGACTGCGCGCGGGAAGGTGTCGGAACACTCATGGCGGCGGCGATCAGCACCATCGCGGTCGCCGCCGGTGCGCCGCTGGTTTTCGGGAGCCGCTTCAGTAACGCCCTGGCCTTGCGGAACCAGGGACGCTCGCGCCGTTGAAGGTAGCGCGGCATCGCGGGCTTCTTGGCCAGCACCCGCTCAGCCCACTCCCGCGCTTCCGCGGGCCGGTTCTGCGAAACGAGAAACGTCGCGTAGTTCACGTAGGTTTCCGAGAGCGTCGACACGTCGGTGGCGTGTCGAAAGAGCGACTCGGCCTTCCCGGGCTGGCCGGTATGGGCGCAGGCGTGCGCCAATAATGCGATCGCGCGATGCAGGTCGTACTTCGGGTCGCGGGTAGTGACGTGTTCGAGGTCCTTGGCGGCTGCCGCGAAATCTCCCAGGTGCACTTCCGCGACGCCGCGGCGGTAGATCGGATCGAGGTCCTCGGTGCGTGGCGTGATCGCCTTGTCGTAGGATTCGCGCGCCCGGGCAAACTTGCCTTCGTCGAGATAGAGATCGGCGAGCTCCTCGTAGTTCCCCGCGGCCGGGTTTTGCAGGACGAGGGCTTCGAGATATTTGATCCGCTTGCGGCGCCCGTAGCCGTCGAAGGATTGCCGCAGGAGTCCGAGGTCCGGCAGCACCTCCATGAAGATGTAGACGAGCGCGCCGACCGGACCCAGAAAGACGATGACCCACAACCAGATCCCGTCGGGTCGGCGGCGTATGAAGTGCACGATCGCCAGCACTTGCAGGATGACGCCCCACGGAAAGAACAGCGAAATGAAACCCATGATCAGGTCTGGTGGCGCAGTATAGCCGCCTGCCGAGCCTGGCGGTGAATTCCCTCGAAGGCCGGCTAATCCGGCCGACGGCTCGTCTGTACATTGTCAACCGCATTCCGGGAGATTCATGAAGCCGTTTGCCTTGCTGCCGCTCGTACTGATCCTGTCGTCTGCCGCGGCGCCTGCAGCCGCGCAGGCCCTCGCCCGCACCATCACGGTGAACGGGCAGGCTGAAATCAAGGTCTCGCCCGATGAAGTGCTGCTGTCGATCGGCGTCGAAACCGACAGCATGGACATCGCGCGTGCCCGCGCCGACAATGACGTCCGGGTGAAAGCCATCGTGGACGCGGCGACCCGGATCGGCGTCGGCACCGAGCACGTCAAGACCGAGTTCCTCGACATCCAGGCCCGATACAAGGAGGCCTACGAAAAGTGGACCTTTCTCGGGTATTTCGCGCGTCGGTCCTTGGCCATCACGGTGCGTGACGTCTTCCATTTCGAGCCGTTGCTCTCGGCGATCCTGACCGCGGGCGCCAACTACGTGCACGGGATCGACTTCCGCACCACCGAGCTGCGGAAGCACCGCGACGCCGCCCGCGCGAGTACCATCAGGGCCGCCCGCGAAAAGGCGACCGACATGGCGGCGGCGCTCGGCGTGTCGATCGGTGCACCGGTCAACGTGCAGGAAGGGCACGTGGGCTGGTGGTCCCCGTATTCGAGCTGGTGGGGCGGCCGGGGCAACGGCCAGATGGTCCAGAACGTCATGCAGGAGCGCGGCAGCTCGGGTGCGTCGGAGGATGCGCTGATCCCGGGTCAGACCTCTGTGTCGGCGACGGTCTCGATGACGTTCGAGCTGGCTGCGCTTCGCTGAGTTCGTCCTTCGCCCCGGAAAACACCAAAAACTCTTGACTCCGACCAAATTGGTCGGATATAAAGTTGCGAACGGTCTCATTTTGAGACCGCCGACATAAATGGCCCGCCCGGTGCTGTTACACCGAACGGGCCTGTCGAAACATCGGTCTTGGCAACCTGTCACCGCTCACGCGCTGACGCGTTCGACTCCGTGATTCTACGGACTGGCGCGCGCCAACGCAACAAAGGAGTGCGTCTGATGCGTCGCGTGCTCGCCGGGCTTTTCGCGGGTCTCTTCCCTGCCGTTCTTCTTGCCCATCCTCAGTCTTCTCTCCCGAGATCTGAGGCACGGCAGTCGGTGATCGTCGGAGCGCTCCACGGCCGTGTGCACGACGCCACCGGCGCGCCGGTGGCGAACGCCCAAATACGAGCCAGCAGCGAGCCGCCGGGCGCCGCGACGACGGTGACCCTGGCGGACGGTCGTGGACAGTTTGCGCTGACCCTCCCGCCGGGTGTCTACAAGCTGACGATCAACGCCGCTGGATTCGCTGACACCACCACCCGCCTGACCGTCGCTCCAGCGCAGGAGCGGACTGTGGACATCGAGTTGAAGGTCGCCGGATTCACCGAGACGGTGGACGTCCGCGGGTCCGGTGCCCGGGTATCCAGCATCGACAGCGCGACCAGGACGCCGACCCGCTTGCGCGACGTGCCGCAGTCCGTCAGCGTCGTGACGAGCGCGTTGATGGCTGACCAGCGCTTGTCGAGCATGACCGACATCGTGCGCTTCATGCCCGGCGTCGGGATGGCGCAAGGGGAAGGTAACCGCGACACACCCGTCCTGCGCGGGAACGCCTCGACAGCGGACTTTTTCGTCGATGGCGTCCGCGATGACGTCCAGTACTTCCGCGACGTCTACAATCTCGAGCGCGTCGAGGCATTGAAGGGGCCGAATGCCCTGATCTTCGGTCGCGGCGGCGCCGGCGGCGTCATCAACCGGGTCACCCGGCAGGCGGCGTGGACACCGAAGCGAGAGGTCTCGCTCCAGTACGGATCGTTCGACAATCGCCGCCTCACGGCAGATTTCGGCGGCGCCGTGACCGGCACGCTCGCCGGCCGGGTGACAGCGGTCTATGAGAATTCCGGTTCCTATCGATCCGGTGTCAACGTCCAGCGATACGGTGTGCAGCCCTCCGCCGCGTGGAGACTCGGCCGAACGACGACGCTGCGTGCGAGCTACGAGCTCTTTCACGACCAGCGCACCGCGGATCGCGGAGTCCCCTCTTTCAACGGCCGTCCGGTGGACACCCCCGTCGCGACCTTCTTTGGCGATCCTGCGAAGAGCCGGAGCGAGGCCACGGTCAGTCTGCTGGCATCCGTCCTCGAACACAGGTTCACCGACCGCGTGACCCTGCGAAATCGCGTGAGCTATGGCGTGTACGACAAGTTCTACCAGAACGTGTTCCCCGGCGGAGTGAACGCCGCCGGAACGTCGGTGAGTCTCTCGGCCTACAACAACGCAACCGACCGGCGGAACCTCTTCAGCCAGACCGATCTCATTGCGCGGTCACGATTCGCGGGCGTCGATCACACCGTTCTGATCGGCGCTGAACTGGGCCGCCAGGTAACCGACAACCTCCGATCCACGGGATATTTCACCTCGATCGGACCGTCGGTCACGGCGGTCCAGGCGCCGATGACCTCGCCATCGATCTCGTTACCGATCGAGTTCCGGCCGAGTGCCAGTGACGCCGAGAACCACGGCCTCTCAACCCTGGCTGCCCTCTACGCCCAGGACCAGATCCACTTCACGTCACACCTGCAGGCGGTCGCCGGTCTGCGCGTCGACGCGTTCGATGTCGGGTTCACGAACAATCGCACCGGCATGTCCTTGAGCAGCAGTGACCGGCTGGTCTCGCCGCGGATCGGATTGATCTACACGCCAGTCGCGCCGGTTTCCGTCTACGGGAACTACAGCCTGACCTACGTGCCCCGGGCAGGCGAACAGCTCGCCTCGCTGTCGATCACGAACCAGGCACTCGATCCGGAGAAGTTCCGCAACTACGAAGTCGGGGTGAAGTGGGACCCGCAGGCGGCTCTGACGGCCACCGCCGCCATCTATCGCCTGGATCGAGGAAACGTGGCGGTGCCGGACCCGGTTGATCCGATCCGATCGCTGCTGGTCGACGCACAGCGCACCAAGGGCATCGAACTCGAGCTGAGCGGCTCGCTCACGCGAGCGCTGAGCATCGTCGCCGGCTACGCGTACCAGGACGGGGCGATCAAGCGGGCCATCTCGGCGGCTGCACCAGCGGGCGCCACGCTTGCGCACGTTCCCGCCCACTCGGCGTCGCTCTGGAGCAAGTACGAGCTGACGCCGCGCTGGTCCGCCGGGTTGGGCATGGTGAGCCGAACCGCGATGTTCGCCGCGACTGACAATCTGGTCGTGCTCCCCCGCTTCGTCCGTCTCGATGCGGCGGTGTTCTTCGACCCTACCGTGAAGCTCCGGGCCCAGTTGAACGTCGAAAACCTTTTCGACAACCGCTACATCGCTACCGCGCACAGCAACAACAACCTCACGCCCGGATCGCCCCGTTCCATCCGGGTGTCGGTGACGACAAGATTTTAGCTTCGGATGTTCGGCGTGGCAGGGCCTCCCGCGTCGGGCGCGGCAGGCCTGAAAGGCCTGCGCTACAGCGTC
>JACDBQ010000381.1 GCA_013694845.1 Acidobacteriota bacterium | reverse complement strand
GCCCTGGATTACCGTGTTCATCAGGAAGCGCGAGCCATCGGCCGACGGGAAATATTGCGCCCGCGACGCGCTCTGGATCGCCCCGCCGATGCGAGTGAGCAAGAGCGAGACTGGCGTACCCACCTCGGCCAACCCACCGGACACTGGAAGCGTAATCTGCGCAGCCATGAGGCGGCCGTCGAGCCCGATGAAGAATATTTCTTTGCCGTCCGCGCGCCAGCGGGGCTGCGCGCCGCCGTCGATCGAGACCGTCGACCGGCCGCCGGGACCCGGCCAGTGGCTGCACATAGACCTCCGAGCGGCCGGACTCCGTCGACGGGTACGCAATCCACGCGGCGTCTGGAGAGAATTGCGCGTCCCGTTCTTCGAACTCCGTCTGAAGGAGGGGATAGGGTTTGTCGGTTCCGTAACGGAGTGCCCAGACGTCGGCGTGCTGCGTGTCCCCCCGGTGCTGACGCAGCACGAGTTTGCCGTTGCGCGACCAGTCCGTGGCGGAACCTTGCACCGTCATCACCTGGCGCTCTTCGGGATTCGCTCCCATCCCCCTTTCGTACAGATGATAGGAACCGGTACGGTTCGAGCTGAACAGCATGCGCTCGCCGTCGGGTGACCAGAACGGGTGGATGTCATTCGCGGGGTGGGTCGTGAGACGGGTGAGTCTTCCACCAGCAGTTTCGAGCAACCAGACGTCAGTGTTGCCATCGAAGTTGCGGTGCACCGCGATCCGGCGACCGTCAGCGGAAAGGCTCGGGCTTTGTGGCCGCGATCGGGACTCCCGATCCTGCCGATCTCTTTGCCGGATCGGTCGAACCAGAGGAATTGCCGCTCCTGAAAGGCGGACCCGAAACGATAGACGATATGGCCCCGGGCTGAGGCCGATATCGCCGCCATCTGGTGAACCGGAAGCGCTTCGAGCGCGACGCCCTCTCCGATCTGGAACGGATCGCCGTTCAGCTGAAGCCTCTCGGGATCGAGATGCTGCGCGTAGAGCGTAGCGCCCCGGACAAACAGCAGATAGTCGCCCCAGATCGCGACTGCGCCGGTATCCGCCTCGACCAGTCGACGTGACCCTATTCCAAGGCCAGCGGCCGCGACGACGCCGAGTCCAGCGTGCGGAGCCACAGCCGAGGCCGGCCCTGGTCGAGCGCGACGAAAGCCACCGTCGAGCCGTCTGGCGAAATCGCGAGGCTGGCGGGATGGTCGGTCGCCGGTGTGGAAATTTCCAGGCGTATCTCGGGAGCGTCTGGCGTTCGGCGCCCGAGGATCACGACCACCAGCGCGGAGGCCAGCGCGAGCAAGGCAACGGCGGTGAGCGCCGTCGGCCACGTCAGCCGCCCTCGCGGTCGCGCCATCGTCGGCACACCGCGGTCGTGGGACTACGTCGGTGCCCGAGTCGTCGAGCTCCAGCGCGGCATCGCCGATGTGCCGCAGGCGCCGGGCGGGATCCTTCTGCAGACACCTGCGCAGCAGCCGTCGAATCGCGGCGGGTGTGCCGGCCGGCAGCGCCGACCATTCTGGGTCCCTGGTCAGTACGCTCGACACAATCGTGGCGACGTCGTTCCCCCGGAACGCCCGCCCACCGGCCAGCATCTCGTAGAGCACGACCCGAACGCCCAGATGTCCCCGCGTTCGTCGACCGGCCTGCCTCTGGCCTGCTCCGGCGCCATGTAGGCCGCGGTGCCCGGATGGACCCGTGAACCGAGATCCCCGAGGAGGTGATCGTCGCGGAAGGCGGATCGTCAGTGGCACCCGCCTGCGGGTGGGCTGAGCCCCTCACTCCGGGGATCGCCTTGGCAAGCCCGAAGTCCAGTACTTTGACGGTGCCGTCTTCGCGTACTTTGATGTTCGCCGGCTTCAGATCGCGGTGGATGATTCCTCGTGCGTGCGCGGCCTCGAGCGCCGCGGCGATCTGGCGCGCGATCACGACCGCTTCATCGAGCGGAACCGCGCCGCGCGCGATGCGCCGGGACAGGTCTTCACCGTCGACCAGCTCCATCACGAGCGCGCTGGTGCCGCCACTCTGCTCGAACCCATGGATCTGCGCGATGTTGGGGTGATTGAGCGACGCCAGGGTCTTGGCTTCCCGGCTGAAGCGCGCCATCCGATCCGGATCGTCTGCCACCGAGGCGAGCAGGATCTTGACCGCGACGTCCCGATGCAGGGTGGTGTCGCGCGCGCGATAGACCTCGCCCATCCCGCCTGCGCCGAGAATGGTTTGGATCTCGTACGGACCGATCCGGGTGCCGGACTTCATCACTGCGAGCATCCTGCCGCCGGGTCTCGCCGATCGTAGACGAGGGATGCGTGTGCCTTGAAGTGGGCGACGATTCCGTCGCGGCGCGACAGGAGCGCGCGGATGTCCCCATCGGTGATGTAACCGTCAACGATGCGCTTCAATGTGGCAAAGTCGAGTGCCTCGAGGCGTTGCAGCACCGTCCGGTCGATGCCGGTGAGCATCGCGGGGCGCGGCGTCTTCGACAGGCGGAAGGCGCGCGTATGATCGATCGCCCACACGCGCCAGCCTTTGGTGATGAGCATGTTGCCGAGATTGCGATCGACATTGTCGATCAGTTGGTCCAGCATTCGTATCAGGTGCGTCTGCTCGTTCCAGCACCGCGAATCCGGCGGCTCGAGTTTCTGCTTGAGCCGTTCTCCTTCATCCATCAGCACGTCATCCACCCACCAGGTGAAGGCCGCGGGCTCTCCTCGCCAGTTACGCTCCACGCTGACTGGAACCAGTTGCAGCCCGAGCAGCCGATCGATCCTGTAGGCCGCGATATTGAACTGCCAGCTGTCGCGGAAGTTGAACTCGATCGTTCTTTCGCCGACGAACTTTGACTTCGATTCGTCGATCGTCTGAATGTGCGCGTCGTGGGACAGCGTGCCATCGCTCAGGGTGGCGCGATCCGAGTCGGTGACGCCCTTACCGGTTCCGCGCGCCCGCCCGACGCGCGCCGTGCGGAGGAACGATTCCATCTCCGCGTCGCTCAGCCTGCTTTGTGTGCCGCCGGGGTTCGTCCACGGAACTGCAGGAAAGGCGATGAGCGAGAGCGCCAGCACGAGAGCGAACGCGTGGGGACCCATCGGCGCAGAGTATAACCTCGTGCTGGGCCCGTCCGGATCGCCCGGCTACGGCTGGTCCATGGCAGCGGACCTTAGCCACACCGGGCCGGACGCGTGGATGGTCCGGGGCTGGACCACAATTCCTGGTTGTAATACTCTTACCAGTAGGAGTATTACCATGCGATTGACGTCCAAGGGCCAAGTCACGATCCCGCAGGAGATCCGGGAAGCCCTGGGTCTTTTCCCGCACTCCGAGGTGGAATTCGAGATCGACGGCGATGCGGTCCGGATTCGAAGGGCGCGCAAAGCGCAAAGCCGTGGCGCGGCGGTGGTGGCGCGCCTGCGCGGGACGGCAACGACCAACCTCTCCACCGACGACATCATGAAGTTGACGCGGGGCTGACCGTGCCGACTCTGGTCGACAGCAACGTGATCCTCGACCTCGTGACCGACGATGCGGATTGGGGAGACTGGTCGGCATCGATGTTGACCCGGGCGGCGGAGGAAGGACGGCTGGTGATCAACCCGCTGATTTACGCCGAAGTCTCCTGCGGCTACGACCGGATCGAGACCCTGGACGACGCGGTGCCACCCGACTACTTCGTCCGCGAGCCGCTACCGTGGGCCGCCGCGTTCCTCGCCGCGAAAGCCTTCCTCGCCTACCGCAAGCGCGGTGGCAGCCGTCGAGCGCCGTTACCCGACTTCTACATTGGCGCCCACGCGGCCCTGGCCGGCTACACGCTGCTGACCCGTGAGGCCCGGCGGTACAGGACCTACTTTCCACGGCTGCGGCTGATCGCTCCGTAGCCAATCGCTGATCCCTGATCGCTGATCGCAACTCCGTAGCCATCAGGGATGAGGGATCAGGGATTAGTGATTACGGATAGGCGATTCGAAGTCTTTACAGTCAAACGTCGTACTGTTACATTGATACTGTGACTGACCCGGCCTTCGACTTGCGAGCACTTTGCGAGCGAGCGAACGTGACGGCGCGGACGGTGCACTTCTACGTCCAGCAGGGCCTGCTGCCGCCGGCCGGCGCTCCCGGACCGGGGGCCCGCTACACCGAAGGTCACGTGTCGCGACTCAAGTTGATACGGCTTCTTCAGAGACAACATCTCCCGCTCGCCGAGATCGCGAAGCGGCTGAAGGGGCTGACCGCCGGGCAGGTCGACGATCTCCTGCACGAGGCCAGGGCGAGGCGCGCCAGCGAACGGGGCTCTGCGCTGGACTACATCCGCGGTGTGTTGAGTGAGCCGAGTGCGCCTTCGACATCGCCCTTTGGAGGCTCCCGGCTCTCGGCTCCGGGCTCTCGACCCGGACGCGGAAAGGTTGCCGGCGATGCGCAAAGGCCCAGAGCCCAAAGCCCAGAGCCTGGAGCCCAAGGC
>JACDBQ010000363.1 GCA_013694845.1 Acidobacteriota bacterium | reverse complement strand
CGATCAGGACCTGGCCTTCCTTCGCGCGTCGGCCAAAAACGCGCGCCGGGAGGGCGGCCGGAACGTTGGCAACGCCACGGTGCGCGCCATCGAGACGCTGCACGCCTCCGGGCTCGCGGTCGTCGGCGGCATCATCGTCGGGAACCCCGACGACACGCGCGATTCGATCGAAGCGAACCTCGCGTTCGCCCGCCGCTACGTCGACTGGCCGTACATCCAGCACCCTACGCCCTATCCAGGTACGCCCATGACCGTCGAGTTCCGCAAGCGCGGCCTGGTGGTCAACGAGAGGGTGGAGGAATACGACGGAACGACTGCCGTCGTGAAGACGGAGCATCTCGAACCTGACGAGATCGAGTTCATCCGGTGGCGCGCCGAGCGATGGATGAAGATGCGGCATCTGCCCAGCGTCCTGCGGCATTACCCGCGGTTCGTGCTGCGGTACGCACCGAAGATGTGTGCGCACACCTTCCGGGGCAGCAGCTGGCGATCGATGCTCGGACTCGAAAGCGAGCGGCAGGTATTCGGGCGATACCGGCAGCTCCGGGCGATGGAGCGTGAGTACCTGCCTCAGCCTGCGCCGGGAGACGCGTCGGCACCAGACCTGTCCGCATGCTGGCGGTAGCGCGTCGTCCCGCTGTCACCCGGAGGATCAGTGGAAGGCGTAAGTCCCGGGATGGATAACGGCGATGCCGCATGGGTTGACGTTGGTATCAACCTCGCGACGTTCGAAGGTCGGTACGCCGTCCGTTCTGTGGCGCGCGCCATCGCGGCGCACGAAGGCGAAACGACGATCCAGACAGACGCAGTATTCCCTGTTCCGGCGGAACGCGGTGCGCAGATCCCGCAACAAGGATGGGTTCTGCCGTTCCACGATCACCCAGAACCTTGGTGTGAGTTCCGGGACAACGGGTGCCAGCATCATGCGCTCCCGGGCTTCATCGCTGGATGGTAGCAGCGTAGGAGTGAGCCGCCGGTACTTCTTCACATGAGCTGGGGCCCCCGGGGTGCCCTGCGCTCACTGACCCATGACTTCCACGGACTTGAACAGGCCTTGCAGTTCCCACGCGTTCTCGAGGGCGGCGCCGCTCGCGGTGTTATCGAAGACACACCAGGCCTCAGCCGGCGGCGGCACCCCGCGCAAGGCATCGACGCGCTTCACGAGAGATCCGCCGTCATACGGCGACCAGTAAATCCGCGGCGAACCGTGCAACCGGAAATAGACGAGTCCCTCCCATCCGCCAGGGAGATCGGCCCCCGTCGCCGGTGGAGGGTCCGCGGCAACTCGGGCAACCTCGTAACGAACGAGGAGCGTGTCAGCCGCTGATGAAAACCACGTCGGGTGCCGCGGCTCGCAGACGATGAAGCCGTCATGGCGCGAGCGAAACAGGTCAAAGAACCGGCCCGCCACGCGCGCGTCAAAGGCAAGCGAGGGTGGAAGCTGCACGAGCAGCGGCCCCCGCTTCTCCAACAGACCGCTGGTTTCCGCGAGGAACCGCTCGAGCGGCAGGCGAGCGCGCCGCAGCTTCTGGTCGTGCGTGATTCTGCGAGGCACCTTGACGGCGAACCGGAATTCGGCCGGAGTGGCCATCGCCCACTTTGCATACGTCGCCGCCGTGTGCGGACGATGAAAAGAGGAGTTGATCTCCGCGCACCCCAGCACACGGGCATACCGTTCGAGGTGCGTCCCCTCGCCCGCGAAGCGATGCGCCGAGGCCCGTGGGATGGACCATCCGGCGGTCCCGATCTGCACCCGTCCGGACATCTCCGCCGACTAATTCAAGGATCGATCCACTCCACGATCGTCGGCAGTCCGGGCACCTTCAGCCTTCGGGCGGCGCGTGGGGCCGTGGGCTGTGGGGCCATGGGGCTATTGTCGCGAAGAAAGAGCCGACTTCCTCGCCTGACAGGAGATGGGTCGGCTATCAACCCGACGAAATGGGTCGCGATGCAGTGTATGGACGTTCACCGAGGGGGAACAGGTGGCGCATCTCGACCGAGGAAGGGGGCGCGCGAGTCGGCGCATGGGCGGACGCGTTGCTGTCGTCTTCGGAAAACGCCGGCGGGGCACGCCGCGCGCCGCGTCAAGCGCTACGCCGCGATCCTGGAAATGGAACGATGTTCGTGTCGACGACGTGGGTGTGGAGCGCCATGACATCCTCCAGCAGCTGGGTCTGCTTGGAAGCTCCCCATCGCATAGCCGCAGAGCAGGGCAAAGTCGAACTTCATCGCCAGCTTATTCCACAGGATTTCGAGGTTGATGGCGGCCTGCACGCGCTCCTGCTTCCAGAGCACGTCGACCATTTCCCCGTAGGCACGGACGGTCGTATGTGGACGCCCGTTGACCGTCTGCTCGATCAACCGTCCGACGTTCGTCTCGAACAACGCGGCGTGCGGGTCGTCCCCGACCATGAAGAGTTCGAGGGTTTCTTCCGCGTCGAGCATCACCAGCTGTCCTTCTCGACGCGCTGTCCGACAGTCAATCAGGCGCCCGGCGAGGTGTTCGTCGATGGCTTGCCGATGACGAGGCGTGGCGATCACAATCGCCGGCTGGCCGTTGATCAAACCCTCGCTGAGGAACCCGGCGACGGTCGCGAACAGACTGCTGTCGCTGCCGTAAAACTGCACCGCGTGGTGATGTTTCTCAGAGGTGTGCGCATCGTGCTGCATGCTCCGATCGTAACAGCGCTGGCGACTGGCCGATCGGACTTCTCTGCATGAGCTCCAGCCGTCCTGTCAAGCGGCGCTCGCCATTACAGCCGAAAAAGGATTGATCCTTGCTTAGCCTCGATGCCGACGATGGATGGCGTCTACTGATGATGCTCTGGCGCAACAACGGCTTGTCGATCGTGCTCGGTCTGCTTTTTGTCGGATCCTTTATCGGTCAGACCTGGACCGGGTGGCTGGAGCACAATGCGGATGCCGTCGTGCACGGCGACATGCTCATCGGTTTGTCCTCATACCTGATGTCGGGCCACTTCTGGGAAGCGACCGGGGAGAACTGGGAGAGCGAGTTCCTGCAGATGGCAATGTTCGTGGGGTTGACATGCGTTCTGCGACAGAAGGGGTCCGCGGAATCGAAGCGTATCGACGTGGTCGAAGACGTGGACCTGGATCCCCGCCGTTTCTCGGAGGATCCCGGGGTACCGTGGCCCGTGCGGCGGGGCGGCTGGGTGCTCCGCTTGTACGAGAACTCCCTGGGCTTGGCC
>JACDBQ010000359.1 GCA_013694845.1 Acidobacteriota bacterium | reverse complement strand
GCTCGCGCACGACCGCAACCGACTGCGACGCGATCGCCTCGTTCAATTCGAACAGGTCCAGCTCGGCGAGGGACAGCCCGGCGCGCTCGGCCGCGCGTTTGAGGGCTTCGACCGGGCCCATGCCCATGATCATCGGGTCGACCCCCGTCGTGCTGTAGGAAAGGATGCGGGCGAGCGGCGCCTTCCCCATCTCCCGCGCCCTTTCCTCGCTTGACACCACGAGCGCGGCCGCACCGTCGTTGATGCCGGAGGCATTGCCCGCGGTGACGGTGCCTTCTTTCGCGAACGCCGGCCTAAGTGCGGCCAGCTTCTCGACCGTCGTGCCAGCGCGCGGGTATTCGTCCTTGTCGACCCGGAGCGTGGGTCCCTTCTTCTGCGCAACATCGACGACGACGATCTCGGTGTCGAACGTGCCGGCCGTGATGGCGCGCTCTGCCCGCCGCTGGCTCTCAGCCGCGAATGCATCCTGCTCCGCCCGCGTGACATCGAACCGATTGACGACCTCCTCGGCGGTCATCCCCATGTGACAGCCCTTGATCCCGCAGGTGAGCCCTTCGAGCAGCATCGAATCGAGTAGCTCGCCGTTTCCCAGACGGTAGCCCCAGCGGGCGCCCCGCATGATGTACGGAGCATTGCTCATCGACTCCATGCCGCCGGCCACCACAATCTCCACGGAGCCCGCCTTCACCCCTTCTACCGCGTGGACGACCGCCTGCAGTCCCGATCCGCACACGCGGTTGATGGTCTCGGCCGGCACCTCCACCGGCACGCCCGCCTTGATGGCCGCCTGCCGGGCGACGTTCATGCCGGCGCCAGCTTGGAGCACGCAGCCCATGATCACGTCGCCGACAGCGCCGGGCGGGACGCCGGCGCGGGCGATCGCCTCACGGATGACAATGGCGCCGAGGTCTGCGGCGGAAAGGTCCTTGAACGCACCGCCGAAGGATCCGATAGGGGTGCGGCAGGCGGCAAGAATAACGGCAGTCGTCATGATCAGTTCTCTGGTCTGGCGTCAGTGGTCCGGTTCGAATCAGGTCTGGAGCTCGAGGCGGGACCGGTATTCCTCCAGCGCGTCGGGATTGGCCAGCGCCTCACGGTTTTTGACGTTCCGGCCGTGCACGACGTCCCGCACGGCGAGCTCGACGATCTTGCCGCTCCTGGTCCGAGGCACATCGATCACCTGGAGGATCTTCGCCGGGACATGCCGGGGGGTCGCGTTCTCGCGGATGCGGCGTCGGATCCGACCGCGCAACTCGTCGTCGAGCGACAGGCCCTCCCTCAGCCGCACGAACAGCACGATCCGCTCGTCATTCTCCCATTGCTGGCCGATCACGATGCTTTCGAGAATGTCGGGAAGCTGTTCGACCTGGCGATAGATCTCCGCGGTACCGATCCGGACCCCTCCAGGGTTCAGGACGGCATCGGATCGCCCGTAGATGATCAGCCCGTCGTGTTCGGTCGCCTCGACCCAGTCGCCATGACGCCAGACACCCGGGTAGGTGTCGAAATAGGCGGTGTGGTAGCGGCTTCCGTCAGGATCGTCCCAGAAGCCGACCGGCATCGATGGGAATGGCATCGTGCAGACGAGCTCGCCCTTCGTCCCCGACACCGGGGCGCCTGTTTCGTCGAATACCTGGACGTTCATGCCGAGTCCCCGCGACTGGATCTCACCCCGCCAAACCGGCCCCGTGGGATTGCCGCCGACGAAGCAGCTGAGGATATCGGTACCGCCCGAGATCGAGGCCAGATGGATGTCTCGCTTGATCCGCTGATACACGAAGTCGAAGCTCTCCGGCACGAGTGGCGATCCCGTCGACGTCATTGTCCGCAGCGCGCCGAGATCATGGGTCTCTATCGGTGACAGCTCCGCCTTGTTGACGGCATCGATGAAGCGCGCCGACGTGCCGAACAGCGTCATGCCGGTCGCATCGGCGAAGTCGAACAGCACGTTGCCGTCGGGATGAAACGGAGAACCGTCGTACAGCAGTACGGTCGCTTCCGACGCGAGTGCCGTTACCAGCCAGTTCCACATCATCCAGCCGCAGGTGGTGAAGTAGAAGACGCGATCGCCGGGCTGCACGTCGCAATGCAGCTGGTGCTCCTTGAGGTGTTGAATCAGCGTGCCGCCCGCGCCGTGCACGATGCACTTGGGCACCCCGGTAGTGCCCGACGAGTAGAGCACGTAAAGTGGATGGTTGAAGGGGAATCGCTCGAAGGTCAGTTCGACGTCCGTGACGCCCAGGAAGCGCGCCCATTCAGCTGCTCCGCCTGCCGCTTCCAAAGAGGACGCATCGGCGACATAGGGCACGATCACGACCCGTTCCAGTGACGGCAGTCCGTCGACGACGCCGGCGACCTTGGCGAGAAGATCGTGGGTCTTGCCACCGTAGAAATATCCGTCCGTGGTGAACAGCATTCGAGGTTCGATCTGGCCGAAACGGTCCAGGACGCCCTGCACCCCGAAGTCCGGTGAACAGGACGACCAGACCGCACCGATCGTCGCACAGCCGAGCGCGGCGACGATCGCCTCGGGCATGTTCGGGAGATACCCCACGACCCGATCCCCTGCGACGATTCCGCTCGACCGCAGCGCTGCGGCGCATCGAGCGACGCTCGACCGCAGTTGATCGTGACTCAGGGTCGAATGCCGCTGGTTTTCGCCGTTGAACACGAGCGCCGTCCCGCCGCCCTGCTGCCGGAGGACGTTCTCGGCGAAGTTGAGGCGGGCGTCCGGAAAGAAGTGCGCACCCGGCATCCGATCGAGGTCGACCACCACCCGCTGGCCCTGATCGCCAAGGATCCCGCAGAACTCCCAGACCGTTTTCCAGAAGTCCGCCGGGCGTGAAATCGAGAACTGGTAGACCGCGTCGTAATCCCGGATCTCGACCGCCCACTGCCGGGCGACGTGCCGCATGAAGTGGGTGAGGCGTGCCCGCTCGATTCGTTCCGGGGAGGGGGTCCAGAGAGGACGCGGCATCTGCGGGGATTATAGGCGGTGGTCTCGCGCGGTCCGTCTACTTGGTTTCTCCGCTGGGCAAACCGCCACCTCCGGCGTCGTCCAGCACCCGTTTCCACCCACCCGCACTTTCAAAGATCTCCGTCAACACCTCCCCACTCGTGTCGTCCCGCAACCTTCCGAGGACGGCGATCAGCGCGTCGAGCGAGCTGGCGATGTTGACGTGATTGGTCTGGAGGATGTCGCGCCATATCTCCGGGGGACTGAAAGCGAGACGCGTGCTGTCGCGGAGCCCGGGACCGGCCAGGGTCAGGCGATCGGCGCCCACGCCTGACCCGGCGAGGTGCATCAGGGTGCTGATGACGAGTTGCGGCAGATGGCTCAGCCACGCGAAGAGCCGATCATGCTCCTCCGCGTCCACCAGTCGAACCGACGCTCCCAGGGCTTCTGCGAAATCGCGGACTCGTTCGACATCCGCCGTCAGAGTCTCGACGCGCGGTGTCAGCAGCCAGGGCCTGCCGGAAAACAGGTCCGCGCGGGAGGCTGCGCGGCCCGAGGTGGCGGCGCCGGCGATCGGATGGCCTCCCACGAACCTCATGCCCGCGGCGGCACCAACGATGGTCGCCTTCGTGCTGCCGGTATCGGTCACGACGGCGTGCGAGGCGAGGTGGGGCCGCAAGAAGGGAAGGATCCGGATGTTTGCGCTGATTGGAGCGGCGAGGATGATCAGGTCAGCATTCGAAACGGCCGCCAGATCGTCTCCGCGGTCCAGCATGATGACGTCGGTGCCGTGGAGACGCTCCCTGATCGCGAGCTCGATGGAGCCGCCGATCAATCCACAGCCGACGACAGCGAAGCGGCGAAAGGCAACTGCCAATCCCTGATCCCTGATCCCTAATCCCTAATTCTTTATCTGCCCCACCCTCGCCGGGCCGCAGGTTCCACGCAGATGCCGCGGCCGATCGCGGGAGCGATGGTGCGAAGCTCCGCCATGAGGCGGTCGAACTGCGACGGGAACAACGACTGCGCACCGTCGCTCATCGCATGATCCGGATCGCAGTGCACCTCGATGATCAGGCCATCGGCCCCGGCCGCAACGGCCGCGCGGGCCATCGGGGCGACCTTGTCGCGCCGGCCCGTGCCGTGGCTGGGGTCGACGATCACCGGCAGGTGGCTGAGCTGCTGCACGACGGGGATGGCCGAGATGTCGAGCGTGTTGCGGGTGTAGCTCTCGAATGTCCGGATGCCGCGCTCACACAACATGACGTTCATGTTGCCCCCCGCGAGAATGTATTCCGCCGACAGCAGCCACTCTTCGATCGTCGCCGAGATGCCGCGTTTGACCATCACCGGCTTGCGGGACTTTCCGAGCTCGCGCAACAGGGTGAAGTTCTGCATGTTGCGCGCGCCCACCTGGAGGATGTCGGTGTACTGCTCGATCGTCTCGATCTGGCTGATGTCCATCACCTCCGAAATCAGCTTCAGGTTGTGGCGATCCGCGGCAGAGCGCAGAAGGCGCAAACCCGGCTCCCCCAGGCCCTGGAAGCTGTAGGGAGAACTACGCGGCTTGTAGGCGCCGCCCCGGAAGATCTTGGCGCCTGCCCGCTTGACGGCAGCAGCCGAAGCGTCCACCTGCTCTTCCGTCTCTGCGGAGCACGGTCCGGCCATGACGATGACTTCGTCGCCACCGATCCGGACGTCGCCCACCGTGATGACCGTGTTCTCCGGGCGGAAGGTGCGGCTCGCCAGCTTGTATGGCTCCGTGATGCGCAGGACCTCCTGGACGCCATCGAGCACTTCGACCAGCCGAGGGTCGCCGGTCTTGCCGCCGACTGCGCCGATGACGGTCCGTAGCGCACCGGTGGACCGGTGCACGTCGAACCCCATCTCGACCAGCTGCGCGATGACGCGCTCCACCTGCTCGCCGGTGGCGCGTTCCTGCATGACTACAACCATAGGAAGACACTCTGAAACTCTCAGCTGATAGCTGATAGCTGATAGCTGATAGCTGATAGCTGATAGCTGATAGCTTTCTTATTGTACGTCCGCGAGGCGCTCCAGCCGCCTCGCTTCGTCGATCACGCGCTCGAAGAGCCGCTTCATGGCGCCGTTGTCGAGCGGGCCCTGGTTGATGGTCTGCACATGGGTCAGGACCTCGGCCTCGCGGTCAGGCTGATACACACTCATGCCGGCCACCTTCTTTGCCTGCCCGATCGCCAGCGCGCATGCGGCACGGGCGTTGAGCAGGTCCACCAGCCGCCGGTCGATCTCGTCGATCCGGCGTCGCAGCTCGTCGATCTCCGTCACAATCCGCTCTTGAGCCATCGCACGTAATCCCGGACCGCGTCCGGCGTTCCGTCGGTCGCCGTGTCGGCGATGATCTTGACGATCGCGCTGCCGACGACGGCGGCGTCGGCGTAGCGGCAGGCGGCGGCGACCTGCTCGGGTCGTGAGATGCCGAAGCCTAGGGCCACGGGAAGCGAGACATTGCGCTTGACGCGCGCGGTGAACGCCTCCGTATCGATCGCCATG
>JACDBQ010000336.1 GCA_013694845.1 Acidobacteriota bacterium | reverse complement strand
CTGGCTGCGCTCGGCCGCACCGACCGCGCGCGGCAGGCATTCGCCGCCGCCGCCGCCGCGGATCCATCCGATCCGGCGGGCTACGTCAACCTGGGTGCGTTGGAGCTCGAACGCGCGGACGCACGCGCGGCGGCAGCGCACTTTGCCGAGGCCCTTTCCGTCGACCCGGGCTCAGACGCCGCTCGGGAAGGCCTGGCCTCCGCATTCGAGCGGCTGGGAGAGGACGACCGGGCGGCCCGGCTCAGGCGGCCGCAGGCCGCCTCGCAGCGGCGGTGACTCAGTAGAAGCAAGCAGCTCACGATAGCCGCCCTGCCGTCTCACGGAGACAACCGACGCAGAAAGAAAGGCGGACGGTTTCTTACGGCCGTCCGCCATCGAGCCGTTATTGTGTGCAGCCGACTGGTCCCGATCGCGTGAACTCCCACTGTCGCACCGCATCCAGCGACGCCTGATCCAGCAGCGCGATGGATTGGAGCACTTCCGCGTTGAGCACCTTGCCGTTCGCCCCGAATCGTCGCCTCGATGATGACCACGCCCTGTACTTGTCCGGACAGGGCGACCGGCGGGTAGACTGGCCTGAGGCTTCTCCTTACACGCTGCCCCCAACACCCGCGCGGCCGGGCGTCTCGATTCGCGCAGATGCAATCAATTGCGCGAATTGACAAATGTTGTTGTGGATTGTTGACCCTCGAGCGATGGTCAATTGAACAGGTCGCGACCCGACGTCGGGCCCCGCTCGCGGCAGAGCCCCGCGGATCGGATTTCCGCACGGATGATCTGCAGCACTAGAGGAAGTCGCGGCTACGCACCGCAGGACGCTGGCCATCGCAGTTCAGGAAACGAATGCGATCGTCGGGGAGCTCGGACGGGAGACACTGCGCCGCGAGCAAGAATCCGCCTGCAGCGAGAGGAGCACGAGCGGAGCATTCGTGAGACGGCGAAGCGCATTACATTCGACTGAGTTCCTTGCAAAGGGCCCAAGCAGGATGACACCTGCTACCGTCTCTTCGCTTGCCACTCCCTACACACCTGTCTCGCCTCTTCGAGGGCAATATCAAAATCGATCTGCATCCAGGAGATATACGCGATGTGCCCTCCGGTTGTAGCGATTGTCTCAGGGTAGTCGAGGCCAAGTCCCTCCCGAAACTTCACACCCGGCGGAAACTCCCCCCTCGACGTATTCCAGTTGACGGCTGCCGAAAAACGAGTTCCCGAACCCAGGCTTGTGCATCTTAACGATCACGCATGGGCCTTGTGGGCCGAGCGGCAACTGAAGGAACGGCAGTCATCGATCCACCTTCTGGTTGCCTGCGTTCGGGCCGGACTCCGTTAGATTTGACGGAGAGGTCCATGGGCTGCAGACCGGGCGGGCAATCGAGATTCGTTTCGTTTCGAGCCACCCCACCCGCCTGCCCCACTGTGGGTCTTGAAACTCTACCTGCGTCCATTCGCCATCTTCTTTGTCTGCAGGGCATAGGCGCGAAACCTCTGAAGACAGCCCATCGGAGGGCCGGCCGAAATGGAACCACGCGGCTTGGCTACTCGCCCTGGGAATCGCAACTCTCTACATCGCAGCACGCCAGGCGCCACGGGATTAAAAGGTGCGACTGGGCTGAAGGGCGCGACGGGATCTAAGGGCGCAACGGGATCGAGGGGGACAAAGGGATCGACCGGCAAGCGCGCGCCAACAGGCACGCCGAGCGCGGTCAGCCGCAAATCGGGCTGGCTGGCGCATACGACCAGATCGACAGAATTTCTCAGACACTCGACATCCAGATGAGGCGGATGGGCCAACTCCAAGCGGAGCTGCACGATGCACGCGCTAAGATTCAGCATCTCGTCGCAGAGTCAAACTGACCCACTACCGGCGTAGCCCAATACTTGACTCTCAACTTCTCCTATGTCGGGATCATCTTCCACGATCAAGACACGGAAGCGTGGCGTCATCAGGTGCCCCTTGGGTCGCGTATCGTGGAGGTATCGGCTGATCACCCTATCCTCCACAGGCGAGCGTGATGCTAATGCTTTTGTGTGACCGCGAGGTCACTCGTCTCGCCTTAGAGTGCGGGTAGGACATCACGACGCCAGGTGTTATCATCGAGACTCCCTTTGACATGCTCTGCTCCCCCCGCTGCCGTGCCCACATCACGTCGTTCGCTGGTCCTTGTCGAGGACGACCGCGACAGCCGGGAAATGTATGTCGCGTCGCTGGAGCACGTCGGATTTGACGTTTTCGATGCCGCGGACGCTGAAACAGGTTTCGTTCGCGCGGTGAAGCATCAGCCGCGGGTCGTGATCACGGATCATCTCCTGAAGGGTGGCCCGACCGGGGCCGAGTTGTGTCACCGCCTAAAGAACGACGAGCGCACGTCGCATATCCTTACATTGCTCATGACCGGGGTGTCAGACCGGCGAACGGCCGCGGGGGCGATCGATCTTGGGTGTGCCATCGTTCGCCTGAAGCCTTACCTCCCTGATGCCATGATCGGAGACATCGAGGCAATGCTCCGGGGGGATCGCCTGAATCCCATTCCGCCTGAATACGACTTCACACCCGTCAACTGACTGGGGCGTTCTCCCCGGTTGGCTTCAAACCTCTTTTTGGGGACTTGATGCCGTCCGCTCATCAGCACGAGAATCTGCCGAAAGGTCGGAAAGTGATTCTCGTCGCAGAGGATGCGGACGATGTCCGCGAGATGTATCGCGTTTAGATGGAGTTCTCCGATTTTAGAATCATCGAGGCCAGCGACGGGGCACAGGCGGTTGACCTCGCACGCCAGCACCAACCTGACGCCATCCTCATGGATCTCTCAATGCCTCGCCTGGACGGCTGGGAGGCATGTCGGCGGCTGAAGGCCGATCCGTGCACACGCCACATCCCGATCATTGCCGTCAGCGCACATGGCTATCCTGACGCGCAGCGTCGGGCACTCGAAGCAGGGTGATCACTTTGTGGCAAAACCCTGCACACCAGACACGCTGGAAGTGTGCCTTCGTGACTTGTGGTCGAAGCCGAGGGGTTTCTCGGCATAGCGTTTTCCATTCCGCCGCTCAAAGGTTCAGTTGGATGCTGCCCGCATCTCGGCAAACCAGCGGCGCCTGCCGCCAACTGCGACGCCGGTTTGAACTCCATGCACTCGCCTTCAGCGTTTATACGCCGCCCCGTCATCCGGACTGATCGGGCCGCGACGGGTCGGTTAGCGAGTGCTGCACACCACGGTCCGAGCGTAGCTCGCGCACCTGTGCCTGCTGAAAAGGCCGTTCTTGTTGGAACGGTTGATGTTGCGGCGACCACGACATACGCTTCTCAACGATCA
>JACDBQ010000331.1 GCA_013694845.1 Acidobacteriota bacterium | reverse complement strand
TCCCTGGTCAGCAGAAAGGGTGCCAACGGCCGGCTCCGGCCAGCACTCAGCGGGACGCGGGTTCACCGTGCGGGGCGGCGGCTCAGAATGTGAGCGGCGCGTGTCGAGAACGCGGTAAACCGCACGCGCCCCCGTGCTAAAGCAGTGTTGAACCGTGTTTTGCCGTGGCGTACAGCTGCAGGAACCGCGCTGTACCGGGGCAGGAACCGTATTGAACCGTCGCGGACAGGGCTGGGACCGGAGCGGGACGCGCGGCGAGACAGTGTCGCTCGGCGGCGTCACTCCGTCCAGTTTCGTGAACGAAAGCGGGCCTGGAACTCGGCGATCGCGTCGACCATGCGGTCGTGGACCCGGCCGTTGGTCGCCAGGATGTTCCCGCGGCGCGACTCGAAAGGACCGCCGTCGGTGGTGCTGACACACCCGCCAGCCTCCTGCACGATCAGCGCTCCGGCAGCAATGTCCCAGGGGCCGAGTTGCATTTCCCAGAAGCCGTCGAGGCGGCCGGCGGCCACGTAACAGAGATCGATGGCCGCTGACCCGAGGCGCCGCACCGCGCGCGAGAGGGCGAGAAAATGAGCGAAGAGCCCGACGAGTTCTTCGGGCTTCTGCTGCACGGTGTAGGGGAATCCGGTACAGAGGAGCGAGTCGATCAGCTGCTCCGCGGCGGACACGCGCAGCGGCCTGCCGTTCAACCAGGCGCCGGCCCCACGCTCGGCGCAGAACAGCTCCCTTCGGTTCGGATCGTAAACGGCGCCAACCACCGCTTCGCCGCCGATCTCGAGCGCCAGCGAGGAGCAGAAGATCGGCAGGCCATGCGCGAAGTTCGTTGTACCGTCGATCGGATCGAACACCCAGCAGAACTCCGGTATCCGGGCGCGGTCCGCGGGAGTCGAGAACTCTTCGCCCAGCACCTCGTGGTCGGGAAACCGCTCCGCGATCAGGGCGCGGAAATCACGTTCGATTTCCCGATCGGTCTCCGTGACGAGATCGATCGTGCCCTTCTTCTCGATGCGCATGGTCTGGCCGACCCGTGCCATCTGCACGTCACCCGCACGGATGACCGATTCGACCGCCGTGGCAAGGTAAGCGGGATGAAGCAGATCAGGCACTGAGCTTCTTGACCATGCGCACTTCCATTCCGCCTTCCGACGCCCGTCGCAGCACGACGTCGTCCATGAAACTGCGCATGAAGAAGATGCCGCGGCCGCTGGATTTCAGGATGTTCTCCGGCGCGAGCGGATCCGCAACTTCCTGGGGCTCGAACCCTTCGCCCTCGTCGAGGACGCGAACGATGAACTCGGTCGGGGCGGCCGCAGGTACGATCGAGAACTCGATCGTAACCAGCTTGCCGTAGTCTTCGCGGTTGCCGTGCTTGATCGCATTGATCACCGACTCGCGCACGGCGACGCCGATCCAGTGGATGGCATCTTCGTCAAGGCCGGCCAGCACAGCCAGGCGATCACTCGCGACCTGAATGACGTCGAGCAACTCGAAATTACTTGGGATCTGCAGCCGGACGGTGCCGCCGCGCGCCGGCATCAGCGCGCGCCTCCGGCGGCGCGCAGGCGCGGCGGCGCAAGGTACGTGAACAACAGAACGGCCTCCGGTTGCAAGCGTGTGACGAGCAATACTAAACCGATTTGGCCCGGGAACGCGAATGCTATAGTGCAACCCATGCCCACGACCGACGAGGGCTCGGCGACGATTTTTCCCTCGAGTCGCGCGGCCGGCCGCATTACCGTTCCAGGCGACAAATCCATTTCGCACCGTTTCGCCATAGTTGCCGCCCTTGCGACCGGGACCTCCACCATCCGCGGCTACTCCACCGGTTTCGACTGCCGGTCGACGCTCGCGTGCCTTCGGGCCCTGGGGGTGGAGATCGACTGGACCCCTAAATGCGTCACGATCGTCGGGCGTGGATTGGCCGGTCTCTCGCCTTCCAGTGTCCCGCTGGACGCTGGTAACTCAGGCACCACGTTGCGTCTGCTCTCGGGCATCCTCGCCGCGCACGGTTTCAAGACCGTCCTTGGCGGAGACGAATCCCTCAACCGACGACCGATGCGGCGGGTCATCGCGCCGCTCTCGGCGATGGGAGCGCGTATCGACTCGAACATTGGCAGACCACCCCTCGTGATCCAGGGGGGCGGGTTGCGCGGGATTACCCACCTGCCCGAGGTGCCGAGCGCCCAGGTGAAAAGTTGCGTCCTCCTTGCTGGACTCCACGCCAGCGGCACCACCACGGTGGAAGAACCCACACCGACGCGCGACCATACGGAACGGGCCCTCGAAGCGTTCGGCGGACGCGTCACGCGTGGGACGAACAGCGTGACGGTCGACGGGGGCCAGTCCCTCGAAGCCCGGGACGTGACGGTGCCGGGTGACATTTCATCCGCGATGTTCTGGTGCGCACTCGCGGCGGGCACCCCGGGCGGCGAGGTCACGGTCGACGGCGTCGGGCTCAACCCGACGCGAACGGCGGTCCTCGATCTGCTCGACCGCGCGGGCGCCGATGTCACCGTTTCGGTCGACGGCGCCATCGGGGCCGAGCCGACCGGCCGGATCGTCGTGCGCGCCAGCGGTTGGCAGGATGTCGTCGTTGCCCCCGACGACGTCCCCGGCCTGATCGACGAGATCCCCGCCCTGGCAGCGTTGGCGGCGATGATGCCCGCGGGGCGCAGGTTCGAAGTACGCGGCGCCCGGGAGCTGCGGGTCAAGGAGAGCGACAGAATCTCGGCGCTCGCCACCGGCTTTCGGGCGATGGGCAGCGAAGTCGACGAATTCGACGACGGCTTCCGGTTGACCGCCCGTCCGCTGCGGGGGGCCGAGGTGTTCAGTTACGGTGATCACCGAGTCGCGATGGCCTTCGCGATCGCCGCCACGCGCGCCAGTGCGGTGGTGACCATCCACGGCGCCGCTGCCGCCGCCGTCTCCTATCCGACCATCTTCGAGACCCTGGCGCAGTTGACTGAGCCGGAAGGCGCCTGAAATGAGCCAAGGCAACCGGCCGGAACCGACCGAGAGCGAGTGAAGGCCGCCAGCCGGGGTGCAGGGGACCCCGGCGATACAGCGATGACGGATAAAATATATCTCGTGGGTTTCATGGCCGCCGGCAAGAGCACCGTGGCACGCGCACTCGCGCAGCGATTGGGATGGCGCGCCGAGGACGTCGACGAGTTGATCGAGGCACGCGAGCGGAGACCGGTGGCGGACATTTTCCAGAAACAAGGAGAATCGCATTTCAGGGCGGTCGAGCGGGAGATCCTCAAGCTGCTGCTGCCCTTGCGTCACGTGGTCGTCGCGACCGGTGGCGGCACGTTCATGGACCCCGAGAACAGGGCCGCGATCAATCTGGACGGTATATCGGTCTGGCTCGACGTCCCGTTCGAGGAGCTGCTGACCCGGATCCCGCAGGATGGCCGGCGACCGCTGGCGGCCGATCGGCCTGCCATGGAACGATTGTTTTTGATGCGTCTCGCCGCCTACAGCGCGGCGCGCGTCCGCGTCGACGCGGCCGCGCGTCCAGAAGAAGTAGCCGAGCGAATCATCGAATGCGTTTCCTGATCCTCTCCGACATCCACGCCAACGTAGATGCGTTCGACGCCGTTCTTGCCGCCGCCCCGCGGCACACGTGGGACCGCGCGCTGGTGCTCGGAGATCTCGTCGGCTACGGCGCCGAGCCGAACGCGGTCATCGAGCGGGTGCTCGCGCTCGAGCCACTGGCGGTGATCCGCGGCAATCACGACAAGGCCGCGTGCGGACTGGGCGACGCCAGCGATTTCAACCACGTCGCACGGCTGGCCGCGGTGTGGACGGCCGACGCGTTGACGCCAGAGAACCGCATGTACCTGGAGCGGCTCCCCGCCGGCCCGCGCTCGATCGACGACGGCGTGGAGATCTGTCACGGCGCGCCATTCGACGAGGATTATTACGTGTTCGACCTGGGAGACGCATCCCGGGCTCTCGACACGGCCTCGCGACCGGTCTGCCTCTTCGGGCACACCCACCTGCCCGTGGTCTACCGCCGCGATGCCGGGGGTGACGCCGGCCTGGTGCCGAACGTGGACACCGACGGGGTACAGCTGCCGCTGACCGCGGACGCCCGCTACATGATCAACCCCGGATCCGTCGGCCAGCCACGCGACGGTGATCCGCGCGCGGCATTCGCCATCTATGACGGCGACCTTCGCGTCATCACGCTGCGGCGCGTCGAGTATCCCGTGCGGGCAGCCCAGAAGCGGATCTTCGACGCCGGCCTGCCGCCCAACCTCGCCCACCGGCTGGCCGTGGGTCGCTGACGACCGCTACTTCCGCCGCGCCTCGCGCTCTTCGCGTCTGCGCAATTCCGACGCGTAGGCATCGCGCGCGGCACGCGACCCGAGAATCCAGCCGATCACGATTCCGACCAGCAGCACCGACGGGATGAAGATGAAATGCGCCGACGTCATCCCCTCGATCATCGTCGGCTGCCCGCCTCGATCCGTTTCGCGACGTCAGCCAGCTCGCGTTCGACGGTGCCAAGCCGCTTCCAGATCGAGAACAGGTAGAGCAGGACCGCCGCCCAGGCGACCGCGTAGGCGGCGGCGACCAGCGGCGCCGCCGGCATCTGCTCCGCACCAGGCAGCTGGTCCACTGGGACGAAACCTTCCTGCGCCGGAGGCTGTCTGTGAGCGATGGCGGGCAGAATCAGCAACAACACGGCCACGAACGTCGCCCGGAGTACTCGCATTCTTTTCGTCTTCGATACTGGAGAGGTCATGATCAGTCCTCGAGAGCCAGGTACAACTCGTCCAGCCGCGCGCGACGCTTCTCCAGCTCGGTTCGCGCCGCCAGCAGCAGCACGTAGAGACACAGGAACGCCGCGACACACCACAGGAAAGGGCCACGCATCGACGCGTCCAGCGTCGGCACCACGTTGGTCGTGGGATGCACCGTGCGCCACATGTTCACCGACCAGTAGACGAAGGGTACGAGCGCCGCGCCGAAGAGACCGACCGCCGCCGCCAGCTTCTCGGATCCCGGCCCACCGAAACGCCGCAGCAGCAGGTAGGCCTGGAACACGAGCCACATGACCAGCGTGGACGTAAGGCGCGCGTCCCATTGCCACCACAACCCCCAGGCCTTTCGCGCCCAGAGGGGCCCGGAGATCAGGACGACCAGCCCGAGCAGGACGGTCAGCTCCGCCGCCGCAAAGCCGACCCGGTCCGCTGCCGGGCGTCGGCCGAACAGGAAGATGGCGCTGGCGATCCCGCAGGTAAATGCGGACACGAACATCGTGATGGCAGTCGAGACGTGAAAGTAGAAGATCTTCTGCACCAGGCCCATCGTCGACTCGTACGGCGCGTTGAGAATCAGGAACGGCGCATACGCGAACAGTGCCATGCAGAGCACGAGCAACACGGGGAAAAGACGCCTCATCGGCTACTCCGTCATGGCAGGTTCGAACGTCCAGAGTGACAGGGTGATGAACACGGCATCGAAAGCGATCAGCATCATCAGCCAGGCACGCGCGAGCACGAGATCAGCCTCCGGCTGCAACAACGCGGCGGTGCCCCGGACCCCGCCGATGATCACGGGAACCGTGATGGGATACAGCAGCACCGGCAGGAGCGCACCCCGGCTGCGCGAGCGGGCGAGCATGGCGGCGAAAAGCGTGCCCACTGCCGCATACCCGGCACTGCCGGCGAGCAGGAGCCCCAGCATCCATCCAGTGTGCCGGAACAACTGGGCGTCGAACATGAGTACGACCAGCGGCACGACGATCCCTTCCACGAGAAGGAGTAACCCCAGGACGCCGGCGAACTTGCCGACGTAGATTGCCGCACGAGGCGTCGGTGCGAGCAACAGCGCCCGCAGCGTCTCGTTCTGTCGTTCGCGATCGAAGATCCGGCTGAGGGCGAGCGTGCCCGCGAACGCGATCGTGATCCAGAGGATGGCGCCGGCCGCATCCGCGATCACCCGGCCTTCCTTCACGAGCCCGAATGCAAACACCAGCATGCACGAGATGGCGAACAGCAACGAGGTGTAGATGACCTCGCGGCTGCGAGCCTCGACGAGCAGATCTTTCCGTGCGACGAGCGTCGCCGTCGACAGGAAGGTCATGCCTCCACCTGTCGTCGATACCGCTCGCGCAATGATCCGACGCCGTTGATAAGGGGCTGCACGCGCCCGCGCACCAGCACATACGCGGCGTCGACCAAGGCCTCGATCGCCTCGAGCTCGTGGGTGGTCAGCAGCACGATGCCCCCGCGCTCACGCAGATGTGCGAGCCTGCCGCGGAGCGCCAGGGACGAGGGATCGTCGAGTCCTGTGAACGGCTCGTCGAGCAGGAGCAGCCGCGGCTCGTGCAGCAGCGCTCGTTCGAGCGCGAGGCGCTGGCGCATGCCGCGCGAGTACGTAGAGACCGGATCGTCCGCCCGGTCTGCCAGCGCGGCGGCGGCGAGCGCGGCGGCCACGCGGTGTTCGACCTTGTCCAGCCCATAGAGATGACCGAAGAAACGAAGATTCTGAGCGGCGCTCAATTCCGGATACACATACAGGTCGTGCCCTAGGACCCCGATCGCCCGCCGCAGGCTGGCCCCCCCGCCCCGCGCAGTCACTTCGCCGTAGCGGACCTCGCCCGACGACGCTTCCAGCAGCGTCGCGGCGATGGACAGCAGCGTGGACTTCCCGGAGCCGTTCGCGCCGAGCAGCGCGACCACCTGCCCGGCATGGACTGCGAACGAGACGCTCGAGAGCGCCCGGCGTCGTCCGAAATGTCGCGAGACGTTGCTGAAGGTCAGCGACGTGAAGTCCACTTAGCGGCCGGCCACTAGGCGGCGACCGCCTCGTCGAGTGCCGCGTACACGCGTTCGAGCGCCACGATGAGGTCGCGACGGCGCGCGGCGTACGCCTGAGGGTCCACTGCGCCGGCTTGGTGCGAATCTTCGAGCGCCGTCAGCTGGCCGAACAGCCGTTCGCGTTCAGCTTCGAGCCGCTGGCGCTCGATGGTGGCGCCCCGTGCGTGACGGCCGCGGACCGCGGCGTAGGCGCCGATCAGGAGGATCAGAGACGCAATCGATACGGCCAGGTTCCTCGGCCACGTGGCGGGGTGCGGCAGACCGGAGAACGCGAACGTCAGGTCGGAGCCGGCGGCGACGGGTGGTCCCTGCCCCATGATGTAGGTCTGCCCGTCGGCACTCATGTCACGCTGCTGCGCGACCTGCGGCGAGGCGAGTGTCAACCCGCCCACCTTCTGCGCCACCACCGATACCCGGGCCATCGCGGCCGGCAGAGGCTGGGTGATGGTGAGCGAACCGCCCGCATACGGCATCGTGTAGGCGAACTGCACGAGCGTCATCCCGGGGGCGAACGGGCCGCTCACGTTCACGCGATCGCCGGTGACCGCGGCCCGCGGTGACGATCCCTCGAGCAACGCGGTCCCTGCGGCTCCCGCCGGAAGGTGAAAAACGACCGGGACAGCCGGTTCGACCGGCGTCTGCGCGGTATTCAGAATCTGGTAGATGTTGAAGACCGTCATCCCCCCGTCGGCGAGCTCGAAGACGAAGCGCGATTGTTCTCCGAGCACGACGATGCCATTGCGCGCTGGAGCGTCGGCGAGACGCCGGTCCTCTTCCGCGCGTGCCGGCGCACCGGGATCCGTGGCCACCAGCATCAGGCGGATACCGGCCTGCGGCGGCAGCGTGAACTCCTGCGATTCGAGCCGTTGGCCGTCCACGACCGTCACCGCTTTCACCCGGGACCCCGGCTTGAGCCCTTTGAACTCCGCGCGACCGGCATCATTGGTTGTTGCCGATGCCGACACGTCGCCGGTCAGTTCAACCGGATGCGAGGTTACGAGATTCGAGAGCGCTCCACGCACGACACGGACCGTGACCGTCCCGGCCGGAATGTCACCGGTAGGAAGTGGCACGCCTGACATCTGCTGTGGATCCGGCATCTGCCCGCCCGCCATCACCTGGGCCGTCAGACCTGAGAGCAGTAGCAGGACGAGCGAAATCGCCGCGAGCAGGCGTCTCACGCTTTGACCCCCGGCGACCGGAGTCGCGTGCCGCAAGTCTTGCAGAACACCGCGTCGCCATCATTCGCCGTCCCGCACGCGCAGGCCGGGGCGGTTGGCGAACCGTCCCGGCCACCCGGATCCGTCGGACGGGCAGTTCGCGAACCGCCCCTTCGCTGAATCTCCTTCTCGATCACGTCCGCATACCCGGCCGACCCCAGATCGAGCTGTTTAATCAGCGACAGGGCACGGGCCCGCAGGCGGCCGGCCATCTCGTCGAAGTCCTTCCGGGAGACCTTGCCCATCGCGCGATCGAACTCGAGCTCCTTGATCGACCGCAGCACGAGCGCCTTCTCGCGCTCGAGCGCCGAGCGCATCCGGTCGCTGACCGGTTCGCCAAGACGGAGCACGAGCGGGGCGGTCAGCGGCGCGAGCATGCGATAGAACGCACCCGCGGCACCGCCGGCCGCCGCGATCGTGAGGCTGATCAGGATCAGGTGTTCGGGAGCCGACTGCCGCGCGAGAACGACCGCGACGGTCGCGAGCAGAATCGACGTGAGCACGAAGAAGTGCCACGGCCGGAATCCCTGGTCGGTAGCCGGCCTGGGAGTCCCGAGCGAGGCCGAGGGGCCTGGCCCCTCAATCGAGATCTCTGAGCTCATCGTCCAATCTCGCGCTGAGCGCCTGATCGTCAGCGCGGGGGCTGGCGTCGGCCGTCGACTCGGCGTCACGTCTGGACCAGCGGCGTGCCATGAGCGCCATCCCGACGGCGGTCGTGCCTCCAAGGAGGTAGGGAAACATCCAGATCAGCCGATTGAACCCCTTGTCGATAGGGCGCGCAAGAATTTCCTCGCTGCCGTGATCCGAGACAAAGGCGGCCAGCACCGCGTCCCGTTCCATGCCGTCAGCGAGGAATTTCGCAAGCTTGACCCGCTGCGCGTCGAGCCCGTGGCAGTTCGGCTCCATCGGGCAATCATTCATCGGCCGCCGGCACCCGCAGGTGCACATGATCTCGCCCTCGAGGCTCTGGTAGAGGACCGTCTTCGGGACCGGGGAGACATTCTGGCCGCCTGCGCTCTGGGCATGCGCGCCGGCCGGCGCGAACATCGCGAGCACGAACAGCGTCGTCGTGACTGCCCCCTCGGGCAACTTGGCCATCGCGACCGCGAATGCGGACTCCGGGAGCATGGCGATGATGCTGCCGACGACCATGAAGCCCAGTCCGAGCCAGACCCAATTCACGAGCGGGTTGACCGTGATCTTATAAAACGCGCTCTGGGTCGCCACTTCGAAACCGGCGAGCACGACGTAGAGGTCCTGACTCACCGCCCGGCGGATCGCCACCTCGGTCGTTGGCTCCTCCACCCGCTTCTCGAAGTACCACTTGGCGGGCTGCATCGTCCCGATTTCCTTGCCATTGTCGAACACCGTGACGTGGCCGGTGATCATCTGCTTCTGTGCGTCGGCCGTGACCCGGAGCGCGTCGTGGCGGACCGTAAAGGAACCCACGGTCGTTTGCTGGCCGGGAGTCATGTTGATGTCGGCTTCCTTCTTGAACCCTTCGCCCGCAAAGCCGAAGAACATGAGGACGATGCCGAGATGCACGACGTACCCCGCGTAGCGACGGCGGGACCTGCCGAACAGCCCGACCAGCGCCGTGAAGAGATCTGTGCCGGTTGTCTGTTTCCGTACACCCGCGCCGCGAATGAACTCCTGCACGATCGTCACGAGCACCCATGCACAGAGCGCGAAACAGATGCCGGAGGCCCAGACCCGGACACCGAGCGCGACGAGCGCGACAGCCGTCGCGGCGGCGGCGCTCACCGGCCAGAGGAACTGGTGGACCATGTTGGAGATAGTGGACTTGCGCCAGGCCAGCAACGGACCGATGCCGGTGAGGAGCAGCAGGATCAGCCCGACCGGCAGCATCCATTTGTTGAAGAATGGCGGCCCCACGGTGAGTCGCTCGCCGCGGACCGCTTCGCTCAATGTGGGATACATCGTGGCGAACAGGACGAAGAACGCCGAGAACAGCAGGATCCAGTTATTGGCGAGGAATGCCGCCTCGCGCGACGCCCACGAGTCCAGCTCGTTGCGCGACCGAAGCAGCGGCAAGCGGTAGATCACCAAACCGAAGCTGAAGGTCAACAGGAACACCATGAAAACGGTGAACATCATCGCGAGCTGCGGGTCCTCGCCAAAGGCGTGCACCGACTGCACGACACCGGATCGGGTCATGAAGGTGCCGAAAATGGTCAGGAAGAACGTGAGGATCACCAGAGTCACGTTCCAGACGCGCAACATGCCGCGCCGTTCCTGGACCATCACCGAATGCAGAAACGCGGTCGCCGTGAACCATGGCAGGAGCCCGGCGTTCTCGACCGGGTCCCACCCCCAGTAGCCGCCCCATCCGAGCTCTTCGTAGGCCCAGAGCATGCCCAGCCCGAGGCCGAAGGTCAGGAACATCCAGCCGACCATCGTCCAGCGGCGGACCGCCCGGAGCCACGAGTCGTCGAGGTGCCCGGTGATCAGTGCCGCGATACCGAATGCGAACGGAATCGTCATGGCGACGAACCCGATGTAGAGCGATGGCGGGTGGATCGCCATGTAGAAGTTCTGGAGGAGCGGATTGAGGCCGGCTCCCTGCGCCGGCGCCTGGGTGAGAAACGTCGAGAACGGATTCTTGTGCACCACCATCAGGAAGATGAAGAACATCTCGGTGGCGGCGATGACGGCGACGACGTACGGGATCAGCTCGCGATGTCGCTCCCGGTTCACATGAACGGCGGCCGCGCCGAAGCAGCCGAGCAGGAACACCCAGAACATGATCGATCCGTCGAGGCCGCCCCAGTACGACGCGATCTTGTAGGCCAGGGGCTGGGCCGCGTCCGAGTACCGCTGCACGTACTTGATCGCGTAGTTGTCGGTTACGAACGCGTGGACGAGGATGCCCGACGCGACCGTCATCAGTGCAGTCACGAAGTAGAACGCACCGATCCCGCTCTCAACCAGTCGCGTGGAGCGGCGGCGCGCGCCGGCCACGGACGCGGCGATCGCGTACGCACACACGACAAAGCTGGTCAGGAGAACGAACGTACCGAGAGCAGCCACGCGCTAGTTTCCGGACGGCCGCAACGGCGCCGCCTCGTACTTCGATGGGCACTTGGCCATGACGCCGTCGGGCTCGACCGCGAATCCATCCGGTCCGAGGTAGCCCTTGATGACGACCTCCGAGTTGTCTTTGAACGTGTCCGGTACGATCCCGGTGTAGCGGGCGTTCACGACCTGCCCCTTGCTCTGGACCTGGAAGATGTGATCGAGCGTGCCGGGCCTGCGCATGATCGACTTCTCGACGACGAAGCCATGCAGCTGCAGCTTCTTTCCCTGCCAGGCCGACGGATCCGCCATCACTTCCTCGACGTGCTTGTAGTACTCGGTCCCCTCGATCAGAGAGGTGTACATGAGCCCACCGAGTGCACCCACGATCACGACTGTGGTGGCCAGAATCTTCAGTATTTTGGAGTTCATGTGGACAACCCGCCCAACGTTGACATGAGCGTTTTCAGGAAACGCAGGATCGGCTCATTCTACTTCACCCAGCAGGCGATGAACCGAAGCCACCGGGAGCCCGACCACATTGGACCAGGAGCCCTCGATGCGGTCGATGAACCGCGCGCCGCGCCCCTGGATCGCATAGGCGCCAGCCTTCCCCATGGGCTCACCGGTTGCGACGTACCAGGTCAGCTCCACCTCGGACAGCGGCACGAAACGGACCCGGGTGGTCACCACCTCGACAGCTTCTGATCGGCGTCTTACGATCACCACGGCGGTCACCACGTCGTGGACACCCCCCGACAGCAGGCGAAGCATCCGGCTCGCATCCGCCCAGTCGGCCGGCTTGCCGAGGATCCGCCCGTCCGCCACGACTTCGGTGTCGGCTCCCAACACGGCGACGTCCGGGGACGAATGCCGCGCCGCGACCTCGCGCGCCTTGTCTCTGGCGACGCGAAGCGTATAGGCCGCGGCGACCTCCCCCGGGTGGGGGGTCTCGTCCACCTCCGCCGGGACCACATCGAACGTGAAACCGGCGGACTCGAGAAGCTCGGCGCGACGCAGTGATGCGGAAGCGAGGATCAGGTGCACGGACTTGATATTATCGCTGGTGTGCTTTCACCTGAAGAGGGACGCCCTGGGGCTCAGCTGACGTTGGCGTCCGGCTGACGCTCGAGACGGGGCACATCCGCGAACAATGCTATCGATTCAAACGTTTGCCGCTGGGGTCCTCGCGCAGATCGTTCGTCGCCAACCACCCTCGCCGGCGCGGACGAGTTTCGCCTGGCAGCTGGCGGTGGGACCCGCACTGGCCAGGGTGACGTCTGTAGAACTGGAGGGCGGGACGCTTCGCGTCTGGTCGTCCGATGCCCGCTGGCTCAAAGAAATCGATCGGGCGCGAGCCGGGATCCTCCCGAAACTGCAATCGCTGCTCGGCCCCGACGCCGTTACCAGGATCCGCACCCGATCATGAATAGCTCTGTCATTCTTTCAGCCGTTCGCACACCCACCGGCAAGTTCCTCGGCGCCCTGAAGGACTTCACCGCACCCCAGCTCGGCGC